>DMKD01000029.1 GCA_003454605.1 Spirochaeta sp.
TCGGCTACATGCTGCAGGGACTTGAAAAATGGAACCGCTGATTCAGGAAAGCCCTGCCGTCGAGGTTCTTTATCATGATGAATCGATTGTGGTGATCAATAAACCCGCCGGAATGCTCTCAGTTCCCGGACGCGGCCAGGAGAAGAGTGACAGCGCGGCATCCCGCATCCGAAAGCTATTCCCCGGATGCATCGAGCAGCCGTCGGTTCACCGACTTGATATGGACACCTCGGGACTGATGGTCTATGCGCTAACCCGCGAGGCCCACAGGAATCTGTCGATTCAGTTTCAGGACTCGAAAATATGCAAGAAGTACATTGCAGTACTGGACGGGCTGCTCTCAGCAGAACTCGGAAACAGCGGCCGAATAGAACTCCGCTTCAGACTCGACCCTGCGAACAGACCCTTACAGGTGTTCGACCCGGTTCAGGGGAAGACAGGCATTACTCTATGGAGAAAACTGGAAGTGCAGGACGGCAGAACCCGGGTTGAGTTTGAACCGCAGACAGGGCGCACTCACCAGCTTCGTCTGCATTCAGCAAATAGGAATGGACTAGGCTGCCCCATTGCCGGCGACAGATTATACGGCAGCAGCAGCGATGAAGAGCATGCAGCGGGGGAACGCATGATGCTCCATGCTTCAAATCTGGTGTTTATTCACCCTTGTCCTTCCGGAAAAATGTCCTTCGAATGCAAGGCTCCGTTTTAGGATGAGTGATTCTAATCAAGAAGAAAGGCCGGCAGTCTGCCTCCTATTTTCACCATTTTTTCATAATTCTTCATGATAAAGCCTATAGAGGGTCCCAGCACGAGGGCGAAGATTAGAGTCCCCCACCACACGCCGACAAGCCCCCTGAAGAAGATCAGTCCCAGGACAACCGCTAATGCAAGATTGCTGAGATCAAATATAAGTTTTACGCGGCTGAAACTGAAGCCGAATTTTTCAGATATCTTTCTGACGAAAATATCAAACGGCAGCAGGGGCAGCTTTGATACGACAAAAGTCGCGATTGCGAAACTCATGAGAAATATTGAAACAATAAAGACTATAATGCGTTCAACCGGAGTATCCAACACAAATCCCCGAAGCAGATAAGTCCAGAAATCAATGATATAACCGAATATTACAGCGGTTAAAAACGAGAAAAAGTACCGAAGTTTCACCTCCCTTATTATCAGCAGCATCAGCAGAAAGATAAATCCATGGTATAGATAGTTCATTGTACCGAATGAAACCGTTTCGATGATCTTACTGAGGACAAATGCAGGCGAGGTTGCTACCGAAATCCCTAAATCAGCCTTCACAGACAAGACTATCCCCAGGGTGAGCAGAATCTGACCAATACAGTACGCAGCAATATTATTCAGTTTAATTTTTTCCAAACATCATATCCTTGAGAAAACCCTGCGGAGCAGCCTTCTTTTTTTCACCATCCGGATGCGAAAACGGACATACAGCAAGACATACACCGCAGTCTGTCGCCATTTCACGCCATAGACCGAAACAAGTTTCGTGGTTGATTGAAAAGCGCCCGCCCGCATCATAATCATCATATTTACGGATACTCGCCGAGGGGCATGCATCGGCACAGCGGCCGCAGGTTTTACAGAACTTCCGTACATTGAAACCTGATGCGGGGTCAGTCAAAAGCTGCAAATCAGTAGTCACAGCCGCAAGCCTCAGCCTCGGGCCACACTCCTTCGTCACCAGCAGACCGTTCAGTCCTATGGAACCCAAACCGGCGGCTTCTGCGGCGGGAGGCAGAATGATCTGGCTCTCACCGTCCATGTGGCATATTGCACGGTACCCCCAGCTGTTTATAATCCGCTTTACAGTTAGACCGATTACAGCGGCTTGCATATAGCCCCTAACCACCTCTACCGACTGCTCAACAGCCGGCGCCCGATTGATCTCGGTCTCATCCATCTCAACGGCAAATACAATTGTCGCCGGCAGAACATCTTTAACATCCTGCTTATAATGTCTTCCCCGGCCCCGGACAGAATACAGCCAGTCCGGATTTGTGTCTGCAATTCCGCATTTGACGGCACCATAGCTTAATACCGTCTTTTTCAAGCGCTCTGACGCATCTGCCGGTTCAATCTCAAGCTGCGAGTGAGTATTCGCTGATTCAGCACCGCCTTCTCCATGTCCGGCAAACTGCCGTAAATCAGCTAGAAGTGAGAATGTCGCATCTATTTGCCGCTGTTCAATCAACCGGTCGGCAAATACTCCCCCCTCCGCGCTTCGCAATTTCCGATCCAGCTCCTCCCGGTCAGGGTGTTCATTGTAATAATCGGTATAGCTATTCGAACCTTCTTCAAGCTCAAACATCCTGGAGAACATTGTATCCCGTTCATCATATCTGTTGCTCATGCCGCTATTTTAACATAGAATGACCTATGGATAAATGGCGAAAGAATCTCTACACAGTATGGTTTACTCAATTTCTGTCTCTTATGGGTTTTGGCTTCGGTATGCCTTTTCTGCCATTCTTCATCCAGGACTTAGGCGTTACTGATCCGGCTGAACTAAAAATGTGGACCGGAATCCTGTCTTCAGCCCCGGCTCTGGCCATGGCGATAATGGCTCCGGTCTGGGGACTGCTTGCGGATCGAGTCGGCAAAAAGCTGATGCTTACCCGCGCTATGATAGGCGGCACAATCGTTATGATTGGCCTAGGTACAGCCCAATCAGTCTATGCGGTGCTTGTATTCAGAATAATGCAGGGTCTCCTCACGGGAACAGTAACTTCAAGCGCCGCACTCGTTGCAAGCGGTACCCCCGACAAAAACCTGTCCTATGCTCTCGGTTTCGTTTCATCATCAACCTTCATTGGATGGTCATTCGGCCCCGCAGTCGGAGGCCTTATTGCAGAACACTTCGGATATCGCCTCAGTTTTTTCATTGGTGCCGGAATAGTATGCTTCGGCTTGATTCTGGTACTGCTCTTCATCGAGGAGCCTACTGCCCTGATGGCCGGCAGAAAACCTCTAAAAGACGGCCCAATCAAAGACGACATCCATACACCGGCTTCAAAGGCCGGATTGAAAATGATAACTCCGTTTGTGCTTGTACTTTTCGTGCTGTTCTTTTTTATAAGACTCTCACGCGTTCTGCCGGCTCCATTCCTTCCGCTTCTGGTACAGGAAATGCGGGGAACCATAACGGGAAGCGCACGAATTACAGGTATTCTCTCAGGCGGTATTGGTCTAATGGCTGCGATTTCGGGTCTCACCCTCGCAAGATTGGGCGACAGAATGGACAGGCTGCATCTGCTCTCAGTGCTGATAGGAGCCGGTGTGCTGACCTCAGCACTCGTACCGGTAATCCCGGGGTTTACAATACTAATAATCTCGCAGCTTCTGACTTTTTTCCTGATTGGCGGCGTAGAACCGCTTCTCATGTCGATTACAAGCGAACAGGTCGATTCAACAAACAGAGGGTTTTTGTTCGGGATCCAGACCGCTGTCGGCTCATTGGCATGGTTCAGCTCGCCACTTCTCGGAAGTCGGATATCTATTGCCTACTCGACAAGGACTGTCTATCTGCTTTTCTCGATTCTACTCGGGGTCACATTCCTGATATCATTGATTGTGAGACGCCGGGCCTCAAAACTGGCTGTAAATCAGTAGCTCTGCTCAAGAACCCTGTTTATATCAGGTATCCGCAGCTCTACAGGATTATACACAATCGACGCATCTCCGAGTGAAATCTCAGCAATGAGCGAAAAATCTGTTCGTTTTACGAGCGGCCGGCCGTCGCGACCGAGAATATCACTGAGTCCGGTAGGATGCCTTCCATCCGTCAGCTCTTTCAGCTGTCTG
>DMKD01000270.1:0-13386 GCA_003454605.1 Spirochaeta sp.
AGCGCCCATTCATTCAGGGCCTTTGGATTGTCTTTCCTGAACCGGTTTTCCAGTAGTATGAGGTCGTTTATAGATGAGGTCGCAATACAGGTGGATATGTACATTCTGATATACATCTTGCGGCTGCTGTTCTGCTGGAATATCTTCTGTTCAAGAAGAGTTTTCAAATCAATCCAGTTTTCAGTCTCAAGATATCCGAGGATCTTTCGGTTGAAAAAGTAAAGAATGTTGATAAAAGCAAGAATTACGATAAAAATCAGTGCTATCCACCAGCTGCTCTGCCAGAACTGCAGTGCATAATCTCCACCAAGCATAAAAGCAGGAAGCAGAAATATCATGAGGAACGAAAAAATGATTAGAATGTTAAATGACAGAAAAATTATCTTAAATTTCAACTAGAATACTCCAATAATATAAGAAGGGCTATTCATTTTATTGCAGGCTCCGCAGGACAATATGTAATTTATACAGTATACTTGAAGATGCAAGGCCTGTGGTTTTGATATTACTTTAATATTATGATGGGGTCAACGAGGAAGTTTGATGAACGAAATATCAGTCGAAAATATGCCTAATCAGGCATTCAGCTCAGAACATCTCTATCTTGATGACGATTACATACTTATCTGCCCTGAAACACCAGTGCTTCCGGGACTGCGCAGAAGATTATACGACTGGAGTTTCAAATCGGTTCATGCTCAAGGAACGCCTGAGTTCACCGAGATTATAAGCAGTGGTGATGCTGAAGGAATTCTGCTGAAGAAAAGCGGTGGTGAATCGGAACAGGAAAATGAAGCTGCCGATTTTTTTGAAAATCTCTGTAAATTCGTCGATAAGCTTTTTCAATCCTATAAAGAAGGCAATGGAATTAAACTCAATATCATATCTGATCAGGTGAAAAAACTCCTTCAGATGACCAAGACTCATAAGCCGTTTCTTTTGAATCTCTCCGAATATGAATCTAACGAAATAGACTACGGCGTATCTCAGTCGGTCAAAACAGCTATTCTTGCAATTGCAATGAGCGACACCCTTAAACTACCGGCACATAAACAGATCGAACTCGGCCTTGCCGCAATTCTACACAGAATCGGTTCGATGCAGATTCCGCATGATCTATTCTACTCCAACCAGACCCTCACTCCCGAGCAGAAGAAAAGTATTACACTGTTTCCTGTTCTCGGCTTCAGATCATTAAAGGCGGCTGAGTTCCCGCTGTCGGTTGCCTTAGCGGTTCTTGAACATAGAGAGAATGTTGACGGGTCCGGATATCCCCGGGGGATAACAGGTGATAAGATCAGCCTTTATGGAAAGCTCATTTCGGTAGCAAGTTCATACTGCGCGACCGTCTCCAAACGGCCGTTCCGCGATAATGTCGACGGACACTCAGGCATGCTCGAACTGATAAAAGACAAAGGCCGCAAATACGATGAGAAGGTGCTTCGCGTCCTGCTCCTCACCCTCACGGTCTACCCCATCGGCACCTATTTAAAGATGACTGACGGATCGATAGGCATCGTGAACGAAACTAACTCAGCGGAACCTAAATTTCCGGTTCTGAAAATGATATTTGATGCAAGCGGCACATATTATGCCGATGCTCCGATTCTTCATACAGGAGAAGAAGACGATATTCAGATTTCAGCTGCGCTTAGCCGCAATGAAGTAGAAACTTTAATGGCAAAACTTCCGAACAGCTGATAAAAAATTAATTTGCATTTTGGTTTTATTACAACTTTGTCATTATGCATGCCTGATTCTGAAGGCACCTGTATGCCGCCGCTGCGGGGCCCGCGGGCGGTGCAGAACGTCCGAGTCTTCTCGGCAGTTCTGTACAGCACGAGGGTGCAGCAAGGGCTGTTGCAGCATTATTTCGCCTTCAGAATCAGGATTAGAATAAAAAACCGTTGACAGATTCACGGCTTTAAATTAGCCTGTATCTTCCTGATAAACAACACCAGAGAGGTTCTCTAATTTGATCACAACAGGTGCTGCAGATGCAGTCTCTTTGAATACTATATTTCCATCAACCGCCGTCAGTGACGCCTTTGAAGCAGTCACAAACGGAATGCACAACCCTGAAGCCCTCGCACAGCTTGCAGCCGAAGGAGCAGATGCTGCCGAATGGGTGAACATGATTAACGCAATAAGAGCATTCTACAACCAGGATTTTGCCCTCATGAATGAACTGCTGAATACCGTCCCCGACGAATGCACAGCCGGCAGTCTGAAGGGAATCCTCGGCATGATGTCGGGAACAGTCCCTGCAGCCGGCAAACTCAGCTATCACGAAGAAAAACTGGTAAAGAGGGTGACCGAAGACAGCCGCTTTCTCTCATCTGCAATCGGGCAGCTGATGGAGAGCATAGAGTACGGTGAAGAACTCTTCATAGAGACTGTTTCACTTCTTATCAAAGAGGTTAAAAAGAGTCCCTCAGCTGCCGAGCGACTGGCGCTATGGAGCTTTAAAACATGCATAGACAATAATTTTGATGATGAAGCGCTTGCTGATAACATCATCATGCTGTTCGGTCAGGCTGAAGGGCTGCGGCTTATCGGACTGTCTCTGCTTGAAACAGAACCCGAATCGGCGTTGATATGCTTCACCCGCTCCCTTATCAAACGCCTCGTCGACCGAATGACCGGCCGGGAAGAGGCTGCCGCCTTCCTTGAGATTATCGGTGCGCTTATTTCAGTCTGCCGGACCGATGCTCCGGTGCTCCTCGATATAAGTGAGATACTCACAATGCTGGAATCGGAGCTTGTACTTTTCTTTACGTTGGACGAACTGCCGGAGTATCCCGAACCCGCCATGAGGGTTTCCGTAATGCTCGAATCACTCATCGGTAGCGGAACGGATAATCTGTCGGCAATAGAACACAAAGCAGAGATCGGCGAAGCAATTCAGCTTGAACTCTTTTAACAAGAATTCAATATAGGAATAAGAATGCATTATAACGATTTGAAAAAAATAGCCGCAGGCTCTGAAGAGGACTTCACAACCGTAAATGAATCAGTGAAAAAACTGCTGTCACCCCGCCCCCTTAACCGTCCGGAAGATCTCGTGGAGATGATTTCAGCACGGTTCCGCTATACCGGGCCGGGAAAATGGGTAAAGATTCTGAAGGAGGCCGATAAAGGCTAATACAGGCGAAAATTATTTTTCTGTTTGATTCCAGGCATTCTCCGACTATAATTATAGGCGGAGGCATCAATGAAAGATCTCAACGTACGATTCAGCGATGGAAACGAGATTACTGTAAGCTATGGTAAGGATATACTCTCAATACTCACAGAAAATGGTCAACTGGACGGGATAGAATATCCTGTTACATCAGCCCTGGTGAACAATGAATTAGTCAGCCTGAGTTCGAGACTGAAGATCAATGCCGAGGTAAAACCGGTGTTCCTGAACTCCGAAACCGGGGCAAGAGTTTATCGAAAAACCCTTACAGCAGTACTCGCGAAGGCATGCAGCAGTCTTTTCCCTGAACGCAGACTTGTGGTCGGGCATTCATTAAGTACAGGATATGTCTGCTACTTTGACGGTCTGAACTCTGTGGATGGTGAAGACATTGATACAATTAGAGTTAAACTTCATGAACTTGTTGATCAAAACCTCAAGATCGCCTATGAAAACATGTCCTATGCCGACGCCTGCAGGACATTTGAATCAAATGAATCCAAACGTCTTATTCTAAAGCACCGAAACGAATCAGCCATACCTGTCTACCACATCAAGAATTGGTTCGATCTTGCCTACGAGCCGCTTTTACCCGAAACCGGAATGCTTAAAAGTTTTGATCTTTTACCATATGAACCCGGTTTTATACTAAGATTCCCCCATGCCTTCTCTCCTGATAAAATTGAAACATTTGAAGACAATCATCTACTGAAATCGATCTACAATGAATATAAGGCCTGGGGAAAGATTCTCAATGTAAGCAGTGTCGGGAAATTAAACAATCTGGCTGACGGAAAAGATGTTAAAGATTTCATCAGGGTTGCAGAAGTCCTCCATGAGAAAAAACTTGCACAGATTTCAGATATGATAGCCGAACGCGGCAGAACGATAAAAGTAGTACTGATTGCCGGTCCTTCATCCTCAGGCAAGACGACATTCACCAAAAAACTTGCGATTCATCTCAAGGTGCTCGGTTACAACCCCCAGCTGATTTCACTCGACGACTACTATGTAGACCGCGAAATGACCCCTCGGGATGAATTCGGGAATTGGGATTTCGAAGCTCTGGAGGCTATAGATATCCCGCAGCTGAATACCGATATGCTGAAGCTGTTTGACGGGGAAGAGGTAGAAATCCCATCATTCAATTTCAAAACCGGACTACGTGAATATAAAGGACATAAAATCCAGATGAAAAGCAGAAACATTCTGCTAATCGAGGGAATACACGGTCTGAACGATAAGCTGACCGAGCGTATTCCAGCTGATCAGAAGTTCAAGATCTATATTTCTGCCTTAACCCAGCTCAATCTTGACGACAACAATCGGATTGCCACAACCGATAACCGGCTGATTCGCCGAATCGTCCGCGATTTTCAGTTCCGCGGTTATGATGCCCTGCACACTCTGGGGATGTGGAAATCAGTAAAGCACGGTGAAAAGAAGAATATCTTCCCGTTCCAAAATAATGCGGATGCCGTATTTAACTCAGCTCTTGATTATGAATTAGCGGTATTAAAGAATCTGGCGGTTCCTGTCTTGAAGGCTGTAAAACCATGGAATGCAGAATATGCCGAAGCAGCAAGACTGCTCTCGTTTTTAAACAACTTTATTACAATAAGGCCTAAATATGTGCCTATGAACTCGATTCTACGCGAATTCATAGGCGATTCTGATTTCAAATATTAGTCGCTGCCGCCGTTCTTCATATACTCGACGTTGGCAATCCCGTCTTCCCGAACCGTCATTCGGCTGACGGTGCCGGTATATTCAAGATGGGCAAGGCCCGATAAAGAACCTGACAGCTCACCGCCGTTCATATTCAGCATCACGTTGCCCGCTCCATCGATATTCACGTCGGCGCTAACGGTTTCGCTATCGTAGAAATCTACGTTTACTGCACCATTTGATTCAATCTCAAGCATCTCAAAGCTGCAGTTTTCTCCGGTTATCTGCCCGGCTCCGTCAAGACTAAAGTCAAGTTTGCCGCCCTTGAAATCTTCAACATTGAGATTAACAGCTCCGTCAACCTCAACAGTATCCAGATCCGGCATATATATCGTGGCAGACGCTCCGTGAAAATCTCCAAGGCTGCCGCTGTTCTTCATATCCATACCCAGGTATAGACCGCCGCCGCGTTTTTCCACTTCCACCTCATCACGCGCTTCTTCGCTGTAATCAACAGTTACTCTGAACTCATCATCGGCAATGACAAGAACATCCCAGCCTCCGACTATTCTTATATCTGAAAAATCATCAATATCATACTCTTCGGTTATCATCGGACCGGAATTACCGGCAAAACTGAAACCGTCGCCGTCATTGGTGACAACAATATGCTCTGAAACCATTACTCTGAACCATACAGTCAGTATTATCATCAGTGCCGCTATTACAGCCAGCACAATCCAGACAAATTTAGTTGAACCCTTCATTATGCGCTCCTTTCGCTCTGGTACTCATCGTACATGACCTTCAATGAGTCGAAATCTATCTTCAGCATCTCCAGAATCCTGAAAAAATACGGAAGTTCCTTTCTTATAAAATCCTCTTTTTTGAGAGTCATAACTTTATCCATTGAATCTTCTCCTACAAAATATCCGATTCCTCTTTTGTTGTAGATTATGCCTTCATCCTGAAGATAGGCATAAGCCCGCATCACGGTATTAGGATTAACTTCTATATCAACCGCAAACTCCCTGACCGACGCAATACGGTCACCTTCTTTCCATTCGCCTTTCAAAATATTTTCACTGATGTAATCCGCTATCTGCAGATATATTGCTTTGCCGTCCTTAAACTCCATCTTTCACCTCCACCTCACGCAGCTTCAGCCATGCGCCAAACCAGCAGACCGGAGCGAGCAGACCGAAATAAACAATCTTCAAAATATAGAATGAGCTTGTTCCCAATGCTTCAAGACCTTCCGTGTCGAATCCGCTGTTAAAGTTATAGCTGATATCGAAATTGCCCCTGACAAGCGGCCAGAAATAGTCGTTAAAAACCAGCCATACTATCAGTGTTGACAGAATTGATATGATGGATGAAAAAACAACCAGCGCTATAATAGTTTTGATAAAATTATTACTTTTAAACCATGCAGCTCCAAGAATAAAAACAGATACTGCTATGATGTAATGTCCGAACATTTCCCAGACTGCAGGATCAGCAATATTGAATACCGGAAAATACTCGCCTAAAAACAATCTTATTATCAGCAGGCCTATGAGGTTCATGAGCCAATACAGTATGATTGAAACAACCGGCACCACCACTGAATAAAGCAGCAGTTTCTCTATAAACTTCTCAAGCGTCGATGCCGGAAGCATCAGCCAGTCATGATTCAGCAGTTTTTTATGAGCCGCTTTGAAGGCTGTACTTGCAAAGATAAAGCCGAATACAAACAGAAGCAGACTTACAAAAACGTAGTGAATCTCATAACTGAGGGTATCCACCTTCGATACAAGCACCATTATCAACAAAAAAACGCCGAGGGCAGCTCCTATTGTAATCAGATGCTCCTTCCATTTGCTGTTGAAATCACGTTTGAACAGATACCAGATTCTTATTGGATTGAGATATCTTACTACATTCATTTTACACCTCCGTTGATAATTTCATTCAATCCCCTGCCCTTGGCGACAGCCATGTTGAACAGGAACTCCAGGTCCACTGCCCTGCTGTCCGACTCCTTCCTGCTGTATGCTGTAAGATATCCGCCGAGCACCTTTTCATAGTAAAGGACATCTTCTCCGGAAGGTTCGCTATCGTCCAGCAAAAACGAGATGCTCTCACTTATCTCTTCCATACTGTGATTAAAGATAATTTTCCCTTCTTCAACAATTACTATAGGGTCAATCAGGTTTTCCATATCACGGACCTGATGTGTCGATATCAGGATTATCCTTTCATCGGAGGCTCCCGCAGCCGCGAGCCGTCTGAACTGACTCTTTGACGGAATATCCAATCCGTTTGTGGGTTCATCGAGCAGAAGGATACTCGACCAAGTAGCAAGACCGAAAGAAATCATGAACTTCTTCCGCTGACCGTATGACATCGAACCGAGTTTACTGCCGGGATAAATCTCAAACTCTTCCGCACATTTCTTAAAGAAATCCATACTGAACTTTGGGTAAAACGGTGAGTATGAGTCAACATACTGGCTGCCCGTCATAGATGGAAGATCAAATTCTTCCGGCAGATAATAGATTTCAGAGAGCATCTCGGGGATGCGTTTTGAGGCCTCAAAGCCCATAGTCAGACATTCTCCACCCTGCGGAAAGAGCTCTCCGCTCATCAGCTTCAGCAGCGTTGTCTTTCCCGCCCCGTTTTTACCAAGCAGACCGTAGAGGCCCGGCTGAACCTTCAGGTTCAAATCATCAAATAAATTCTTTTTTGAATAATCAAAAGAAAGATTCTTTACTTCAAGCATATTTTCCTCCAATCAAATTTACCTGCATGGAAGCAGGTTTCGGAAGTGAAGTTTGCTGCAGCAAACTTCTTAATAGAGAAAATACATGGAAGTATTTTCTCTATTCCTCATTATTAGTGTTCTATCTTACTAATACACTGATAAGTTAACGCACCTCAGGCTATATGTCAAGTTAATTCAGAGGAATTTCGAAAAAAAAGAGAAAATATATTTTTAAAAGGATATCAACTCTCGAAAAGCTTCCATCGACCGCGAAAGTCCGGGTGTTTCTGCAGATCAGCCAGTCGACTCATATATTCACTGCGCGATATTTCTTCAGCACCGAGGGACAACAGATGAGGAGTTGTTATCTGACAATCGATTATTTCTATCCCGAGGGAGTAGAGGGCCCTCACCATGGAGATGAAAGCAGCCTTTGACGCATCCGTTATATTCGAAAACATGGACTCACCAAAAAAACATCTGCCGAGAGAGATACCGTACAAACCGCCGGCGAGCAGATAACCGTCATCCGAGACCTGCATCGAATTCCGGTACTCTCCGGCGACAGTGTCGGCCGGGACCCAGGCCTCTATCGAATGAGCCCAGCCCAGTTCAAACAGGCTGCAGTATGATCTGATTATATCGCTGTTAATCCAGGTACCGTCTTCGTGGCGTCTCGTGATGCCGGCACAGCTTTTGATGACATCCTCAAATCGGGTATCGCTGCGGATAGTGAAATTCCCGTTGCGGAGTTTTCGTTCCATACGATTTGAGACATGGAGTCTTTCCGGAAAGAGTACGCAGCGGGGATCGGGATTCCACCATAAAATGGGTTCATCGTCGGAATACCATGGGAAAGCACCCTGGCTGTATGCCGAGAGAAGCATCCCGGGAGACAGATTTCCTCCGACGGCGATTATACCTTCGACGTTAGTCTCATCGGGCAGAGGGAAATCAATATGCTGAAATTCGTCAAAGACTGGAAAGTCAGGATCTTCCAAAACGCCGGCCGGGGTTCAAATGACCCTGATACATACCGAGCCGTCTTCGACATCGGCCACGGCCTTTCCGCCGCCCGTCAGTTTACCGAAGAGAACCTCGTCGACAAAGAAGGTTTTGAGCTCATCCTGAATGAGGCGGGAGATATTTCTCGCGCCGTATTCGTATGAATATCCCTTATCAGCCAGATATCCGCGGCATTCTGCCGTGACCTCAAGCTCGACATCCTTATCCTCAAGCTGCTTCTGAAAAAACGAGATTTCCTTGTCGACTATCTTCAGAATCACCTGCTTATCAAGGCGGTTAAATTTGATTACGCTGTCGAGGCGGTTTCGAAACTCAGGGCTGAAAGTCTTTTCTACCGCTGTATTAATAGCACTTTCGGTGACTTCACTTCCGCCGAAGCCGATCATTGATTTTCCAACCTCACGGGCACCGGCATTCGAAGTCATTATCAGGATAACATTTCTGAAATCCGCCTTTTTTCCGTTGTTGTCGGTCAGGGTGGCATAATCCATTATCTGCAGCAGTACGTTAAAGATGTCCTGATGAGCTTTTTCAATTTCATCCAGCAGCAGAACCGCATGTGGGGTGCGCCTTATAAGATCGGTGAGCTGTCCGCCCTCTTCGAACCCCACATAGCCCGGTGGTGAACCAATGAGTCTGGCTACGGTATGCTTTTCCTGATATTCACTCATATCAAAACGGTGAAGCGGCATTGAGAGTGCTTCAGCCAGGCTCCGGGCAGTCTCGGTCTTCCCCACTCCAGTCGGGCCGGCGAAGAGAAATGATGCCACGGGCTTATCCGGATTCTTGAACCCCGCACGGCCTCGGCGCACTGCCTGGACAATGGCCTTCAAGGCTTCTTCCTGCCCGAAGATATCCGATGAGAGGTCGTCTCCCAGCTCACGGAGGCGGTCGGCCTCGGTTGAGCTTACAGATTTCTGCGGTACATTCGATATCCTTGAAACGATTCTTTCGATATCGGCAATTTCAATGATATGGGGCGGCTCAGAATGAACCCTCATCCATGCTGCCGCCTCATCAATCACATCAATTGCCGAATCGGGATGAAAGCGGTCGTTAATATACTGTTTTGACAGGTCGACGGCGGCTTCGAGAGTGCCCTCACCATAGACTACTTCATGATGCTCTTCAAAATCAGATTTGAGCCCGCGGAGAATATGCAGGGTTTCGTCCCGGTCGGTTTCGGGAACATCTATCTTCTGAAACCTTCTCAAAAGGGCCTGTTCGTTTTCAAAGGTTTTTTTAAAGTCTTTATTGGTGGTTGAGCCGACGCAGCGGATTTTCCCCTGCGCAAGCACAGGTTTCAGCAGGTTGGCGGCATCAAGCGAACCACCCGAGACCGAGCCGGCACCGATAATGGTATGAATCTCGTCTATGAAGAGCACGACCTTCTTTATCTTTTCAACCTCGGAGATTATCTTCTTGAGCCGTTCTTCAAAATCGCCTCTGAACCGGGTTCCTGCAACAACGCTGCCCATATCTAGAGACAGGATCCTGTAATCCTTGAGAAACGGCGGGCATTCTTCCGAAACGATCTTCTGCGCGAGTCCTTCGGCGAGAGCTGTTTTCCCCGTTCCGGGGTCTCCTACCAGAATCGGATTATTCTTGAGTTTTCGGCAGAGGACCTCTGAAATACGGTTTATAAGCTCCAGACGGCCGATGAAGGGTTGAAGGAGTCCTTCGGCGGCTTCTTCGGTTAGATCTCTGGTAAAGGCGCGCAGAGGACTTTTTGAGGGCGAAGCTCCGGCGGCCCCATTTTTCTGAGAATCGCCGGGCTGTTCCCCCTGCTGTCCTTCTTCGGCGGCAGTAAGGATCTGATCGGGTTCAAGTTCCTCGGTATCAAAAAGAAGGTCTTCGTCATCCTCATAGATGCCGTGTGAAATCTTCTCAAGGAGGTTAAGCCTGTTTATGCCTGCTCTTTTCATATAATAGGAACTGAACGATTTATCTTCATCAAAAATGGAAACGAGGATATCGCCGAGGTCGAGAATTTGTTTGGATGATGATTCAGTATGAACCACAGCCCGCTCGATAACATCCTGGAATCCTACGGTTTGTACGGGCTCAGAATTATCCGTCTCAGGAATATTATGCTTAAGATGGTCTTCAAGCTCCATTCTGAGCTCTTCGGGCTCAATACCGCAGGCTTGTATTATCTGCCGCGGCAGATCAAAGTAGAGAGATGCATACAGCATATGTTCCGGAGTTATATACTCGTGTTTTCTTTCTCTGGCATCAAGATAAGCCGCATTCAGCATTCCCTGTACATCTTCGCTGATTTCCATTTATGTTCTCTCCATCGTACATTTGAGCGGATACTCTTCATATCTTGCAAGCTGGTCAACCTGCTGTACCTTAGTGGCGGCAATATCATGGATATACACGCCGGCAAGACCGCTGCCCTTCCGATGAACCTCAAACATGATCTTAGTTGCTTCGACCGGATTTTTATGAAAAACAGTCCGCAGGATCTCAATAACAAAATCCATTGGGGTGTAATGGTCGTTCAGCAGGACAACCCTGTACATATCAGGCGGTTTAATCTTGTTCTCAGCATTATCAAGTACAATACTCTCGGTGTCAAATTTACTTGCCATATATATTATATAATAACGCAAAACGTAATGTTTTCACTATATTTTTAGTGATAAAACAGCAGCTTTTTTTGAAAAAAATAATTTAGGATTCAGAGCGATTAAAATAGACATTTGTGCGTATACTACTTATACTAAGGGCTGTTATTCACCAATGAAAACAAAAATAAAAGGAAGGGAATATGAAAAAACGAGTAGATTTCATGGTCACCGCTTTCCGCGACGGATTTCAGTCCGCTTACGGTGCGAGAGTTTTCACACCTGATTTCTTACCCGCGGTTGAAGCCTGCGTCGAAGCCGGAATGAACCACTTTGAAGCTGGAGGAGGAGCAAGGTTTCAGTCTCTGTTCTTCTACTGTAATGAAAACGCCTTCGACATGATGGATTCATTCAGAAAGGCAGCCGGTCCGGATGCTGATCTGCAGACTCTTGCAAGGGGTATCAATGTAGTAGGTCTCGACTCTCAGCCGAGAGATATAATTAATCTGCATGCAAAGATGTTCAAGAAGCACGGGATTTCTTCAATTCGTAACTTTGACGCTCTCAACGATGTCAATAATCTTATAGACAGCGGAAAGGCAATCCATGACGCAGGTCTAAGACATGAAGTCTGCGTCACACTGATGGAACTCCCTCCGGGGTGCTCCGGCGCACATACAGCTGAATTCTATACGGATGTTCTTAAAGGCATACTGGATGCCGGGATCCCCTTTGAATCAGTATGTTTTAAAGATGCCTCCGGAACAGCCGTCCCGAGTAAGGTTTTCAATACTATCAAAGCAGCCCGCGGACTTCTCGGAAAGGATGCAAAGATTGTATTCCATTCACACGAAACTGCAGGTATCAGCGTTGACGGTTACAAGGCTGCCCTGGAAGCCGGCGCAGACCAGATTGACCTCTCGCTTGCTCCGGTTAGCGGAGGAACATGCCAGCCCGATGTCGTAACCATGTGGCACGCACTTCGCGGTACCGACTTCGACCTCGGCATTGATATCAATAAGGTTATCAAGGCTGAAGAGGTATTCAAGGACTGCATGAAAGACTATTTCAAGCCGCCTGAGTCTGAAAGAGTTGAACCTCTTATTCCATTTTCTCCAATGCCCGGCGGAGCACTCACTGCGAATACACAGATGATGAGAGACAACAACTGTCTCGAAAAGTTCCCCGAGGTTATTGCGGCCATGGGTGAGGTAGTAGAAAAGGGCGGTTTCGGTACTTCTGTGACCCCCGTTTCACAGTTCTACTTCCAGCAGGCATTTAATAACGTATTCTTCGGCCCCTGGAAGAGGATTGCAGAAGGCTACGGAAAGATGGTTCTCGGTTATTTCGGCAAGACTCCGGTCAAACCGAATCAGGAAATTATTGATCTCTGCAGAGAGCAGATGGAAATGGAACCGACCGATCGAAAAGCTGTCGATATCAACGATGAAGATCCTACGAAAGGTATTGCAGCAGCGACTGCACTTCTTAATGAGAGTAATCTTCCTGTCAATGATGAAAATATCTTTATTGCAGCAACCTGTAAGGAAAAGGGAGTCACCTACCTGAAGGGTGAAGCTACAACAATGGTAAGGAAGAATGTTGAAGAAGAAAAAGCTGCTGCACCTGATGCCGCCGCCAAGCCCGTTGAGGCTGCAGTTCCTACCGTTGCAAGCAATGACATAATAGGTGCAATTCCGGGAACAATTACCGCTGTATATAAGAATGTCGGCGATGCGGTTGCTTTCGGCGAGCCAGTTATGGCATATCAGACAGGTGATGTAGAAATACAGATTCCTGCTCTCAACACAGGAACAATCCAGACTTTAAATGTTGCAGTCGGCTCAGCTGTTGCTGAAAATAGCCTGCTTGGAACAATCGGTTAAAACCGTCCTATAAATGATAATCAGGGGCAGACTGAGAAGTAATCTTGGTCAGCCCCTTCTTTGAATTTGCTTTCGTCTGAGGCTTTTCATATAGTTAATCTTGATCTTGAAATCAATATCGACATACCTTTTTTCAGCATCATCTATGAAAAAAAATACCGCTTGGTCTGATTATTTCGGAGATATTGACCAACAGCATAAAACATGCCTTTCCCGGAAATGATTGAGGCAGAATTTATATCAGACAAAAGAGTCAAGGATGTAGACTCATTGACATTCTATCGACTCAGTTAGGATGAGAAC
>DMKD01000270.1:13471-18940 GCA_003454605.1 Spirochaeta sp.
GGTTCTTATTGGAAAAGGTTAGAAACCTCTTTGATCTGCGCGCCCTTTTTCATCAGATATACAACATCAAGAGAAGCCACAACTTCAGTGACCGGTTTTACAGTATTCAGAAAAAGTGACTTAGATAAATACTCACCAACTCTCTGCTCAGTTGCCAATCCGTCGATATTATTCCAGAGCAGCTGAACCATTCCCTGGATATCATTCTCAAAAACAACCGGTTCACATCCGAGATTCTCTGCTACTCCTTCGGCGAACGAACCCTTCTGAACCCCGATCTTCCTGCCCTTGAAAAAAGAGGAATCAAGCTGCTCATCCGATTTTGCAAAAATTTTGATCTTGAAAACTTCGTATGGAGATGACGCGATGACCGGCTGTTCATCGAAAAAATTATTCGGCCATCCTACATTGGCAATAATATCAATATCACCGCCAAGCATACTCTGGTATAAATCTGCCCACTGACCACCGATAAAATTGAACGGAACGTTTTTGTCCTTAAAAATCTTCTTGGTATGCTCAATGCTGATGCCTGCAGAATGACCATTCTGAATGTAACACCATGGCGGATACGCAATATCATGGCCAATAGATACCACAGATGAGACCTCACCAACAACGACCTTTTTCATCTTAGCCGCATCTATCTGACTATAAGCCTTTTCAAGACTCGTTTTAATTGAATCAATGGTTCGTCCATATTTATCACGCGCTTCATTAATATATGGGGCATTTGCTATGGTAAAATCGCTGCTGCTGTTTACCTTTTCAAGAGAGTCGAGAAGCGATGCGGTACTCTCCGCCTGATCACCAACAAGGTTGTTTATAGAATTAATCTCGGAATTAATCAGCTCCAGTTCATCGGTAGAGACCGACAGGCTCTTACTTGTCTGGCCGATATTTTCAAGTACCTCTTTTTGTAATTCACCGTAATTCCCGATTATCACCTCCGATAACTCAAGCCGGCCTGTCAGTTCTTTCAGAACATCAGTTATTTCAGAGGTGTTAGTGTGGCTTCGGTCTGCAAGCTTTCGAATCTCCTTGGCAACGACCTGAAACCCCCGCCCCTTTTCGCCGGCCCTTGCAGCCTCAATAGCAGCGTTTAAAGCAAGAAGATTGGTGAGTTCAGAAATATCCTCAATAACATCAATACGTTCAACAATAGTGCGAACAGAATTATTCAGTTCATTAAATATATCTTGAAGCTCACTATATCCTTCATCCAGCTTGTCCACAGATTCCGCAGCTGCGGTCATCTCGGTGATATTATACTTGGATGATTTTATATTATGCTGAATAGTCTCTGAAGAACTGTTTACGAGCTCAACCACCTCCCCGGCGTTTGAATTGACTGATGTTAAATCTTCGTAGGATGAATGAATTAGTTTCTGAATTTTTTCTGTAGAGTCCAAATATTCCTTCTGGAACATCATGATAATCTGAAAAATCTGATCAGAATCTATGAAATCACTCTTAAGGTTATTTATTATTTCTGTTAGTTGCTGTTCCATTTATACCTCTGTTATAAGTATAACAAATCGGTATATCGAAATGCAAATTTTTTATATAAATTTCATAAAAAGAATTAATCAAAAAAGTCTTCCGAGCATAACCCCGGACGACTTAATGTTCACTTGTGATAATAATTACTTAGCTGCTTCAGCAAGCTGTTCAACGCTCACAATTGAGCCGTACTTGTCTTTAAGGGCAATAAGTTCAGCCTTCTGAGCAGCATAGATCTTAAAAATAGTCTCAGGTACTCTCTCATCTTTCTTGAATGCGTCATCCTGAAGATCAATTCTTGCAATGATGTTATCAAGGTAGAAAGCAAATTGTCTATCATATAGATCTTTAGGATAAGCTTTGTTGATGCCGTCAAAAAGTTTCTTCAGGTCTTCATAAAGCGGGATAAAACCGATTGGAGTCTCGATTGCTTCAACATCGCCGTTTACTCTGAGTTCGAGCCATCCTAGCCATACTTTAACATCTTTCTTTTCACCGAGTAGTTTCTTGCCCTCGCCGCCTCTTGCTCCTTCTGTCAGGAAGTAGTTGAGACCGGCCATAATCGGCTTTTCAGCTATCTTGTTTGAGTTGAAGAACTTGAACTGTGCATCCATGTAGTCTCCGAGTGCACCCGGAATAAATGGAGCATTCGCCCAGGGCTGACGTCGGACACCGGTCGCACCGACCTCTGTTGCAGTTGCAGCGGAAACAATTGAAGCACCGATTGCAACACCTGCATCCATCGTCTTTGCGACCCATACAGGAGGCATTGTATCAGCATCACGTCCTGAGTATGTAACAACCTGTACCTGGACACCGTCTGCACTCTCTGCGGCTTTAGGATTGTAGTTGTCAATTGCATCGCAGATGATGGTACATCTTGCATTCGGATGTGAAATGAGAACGTCCTTACCCTTTGCATCCTTCTTACCGGGGAACCATTCACCCTGGAAATTAGTTCCCTTCGATGGTACCGGATCGCCGTCTCCGGTCCAGTGGGGGGTATTAGATTCATCAATGAGTAGATTGGTGAAAATTACTGTGGTGCCCTCATTTCTGAGTAATGGCATCAGGTGCGGATCGCCTTCATAATTAACGTCAGCGACAATGCCGAAGATACCGGATTCAGGGTTGATTCCTCTGATTGTTCCGGTTTTTTCATCAATCCACATCTGACAGAGGTCGTCCCCGATGAAGTCGGTTCCAACCATTGCAGTTGTTGTTTTACCGCAGCCTGAGGGAGCAGCCCCTGCAAAATAGGTTTTACGTCCGCCGGGACCGGTCATACCGGTGAGGAACATATGCTCTGAGAGCTCTTCCTCAACCTTGTAGTAGGTTGCCCGGTCAACTGCAAATCTATGGTTGCCCTTCTTAAGAAGGAGGGTGTTTCCTGCATAGGTACAGAAGGTTGAGAAACAGGTCTGCCAGCTTCTGTCCATGTAGATTTTAGCCTTGGGGACATCTTCTGATCTGTTAGTTCCCTGGCTGTGTACGTTTGTAAAGAATGTTCCGCACCGCTTAACTTCAGCATCAAAATCCTTGAAAACATTCCGGTAAAGGAGATCACCTGATGTTTGAACATAGGTTGATGATGTAATCATTAAGGCCGGAATTGATGCCTGAGCACCGACAGGACCTCTGTTAAGGAAGGATATATACATGGTAAGGCCGTGCATTATACCCTTCATGTTTTCTTTAATGTATTCATGTGATTCGGCTCTGAGCTCTTTCTTGGCAATTGAGCTGATATCTTCGCCTTCATTGACAATATAGAAAGTCTGATTTACGAGTCGTCCCTGATCTTCAGGAAGGTCGTAATGAATTGTGTGATCCTTGATGGCTAATTTACTTTCTTCACCGGTTTTGAGGCTCTGCTCTTTAACATAAGCAGCGTCTTTTCTAGTGTCTGAGATAATGAATACATCATCAGGCTCACACATTGAAATCGCATTAGCGATCTTTAAAAGAGCTTCCTCGTTTTTAATAGTGTTAAGCTTTGCAAGGTTATCTGCATCGAGTTTTGATTCAAAAAGCGATTTAGCGGCGACAATATCTGCGACTCCGCCGACATCAGCCAGAATGTCTACACCCTTCTTCATTTCTAACATGTCATACTCCTGTTTTATTTATTGATTGTAAGTAAATCTTTCTGATAATACTCTTAGAAGCATAGAGAATTTTAACAAGAATAGTCAAGCGCCTTTGAACAATTGTGCAAGTTTTTCCCAAAAGAAATTAGATTTCAACCCATTTTTTCAGCCGCTGGCCGAAAGACTAGGGCATCGGTTCATTGAGTAGAGGCAGAATATCCGTGGAATGAAGACTATTATAAAGCCAGGTTTCCATCGCCGTTAAACGCCTGTAAAAGGCATAATAAGGATCAAGCAGAAGATTAACAAAATCATCATTCTGCATTACAACTCCGCAGTAGCCGTAGATAAGCAGTGTATCGCTGCAGGGAATTATCTGAAGAACAATATCCAAATCGTTAGATTTCACAGCAGTGACAATAAATTTCAAATCGGTCATATTTGATATTTTTAATGTAAATATCTCCGGTTCAAGATTGTAATCAAGTTTATAATATCCCCGACCGAGTGCATTCTCTTTCATATGCATATACAATTCATCAGAATAATTTTCATCGCCGGGTTTCGGATCAGCCAAATGCTTCTTCTTTTCGGTAATATTTACAGCATAAACGTCTGTAAACAGTACTGCATATCTGTTTCTACGCTCAGAAAAGTATTTCGCGCCTGAAATTGTACTGACCCGGTGACTCAACTCATAGAGATGTTCAAGAATATTTGATAAATCATAGCCTTCAGGATAGGGTATTTTGTATACGGCTTCCACCATCACTTCAGGTTGTGATGACTCGTATATTTCACGAATACTATCGGCGCGATCAGTATTCGGAAGATAGAGATTTCCAAATAATTCATCATCATATCTGAAAACTATATTATTTAATTCAAGTTCATTGAGAACATCGTCATCCAGATGTCTTAACAGCTCGCTACTTGATGCCGGTGATTCAGCCTCCAGAGTAACGGCTGCTGTAATAAAAATAAACAGACTAAAAATTCGGTAAAACTTCATAACAAACTATATCCTGAACACGAGGCTTACTGCCGGTTCATTAAAAGCGGAAATTCTTACTGCAAGCTCAGTGTCTTCATTTACCCGAATTTGATGAAGCAGAGGAATTCCAATACCGTATGCCGTGCCGATTAACGATCCCGCGAGCACGTCGGTAATAAAATGGTTTCCCGAGACAATTCTAAGGATTCCTGTTACAGCAGCGATTGAATAAGCACCAATGACTATAGGAAGCTTCCATTTTGAATCTGGAAACATTTCAGCAAAAACATAGGCTGAAAAACTGCAGACTGCAAAAACCATCGAGGTGTGCCCTGAAGGAAAACTATTCATATAATCATCATCATCTGAAGCAGGTAATGCATGATAGGTGTAAGGCCTGAAACGCGGCACAAGATCTTTAATAATATCCTTGGTTGCAAGCGTTAAAGCCAGTGTTTCGATAAACATGACTCCAACTTCTGCAATTGTACCGAGGTCCTGACCGATCATTGCAGCTGCAGGAAGGATGAGGGAGCCGGCGAAAAGCAGATCACTTGCAGTATCAAGTCCGGAATTGTATGGAAAAACACTGAATCTATCAGGGAAAATTAACTGATCCTCTGGATGCTGGACACCGGAGACAGGCTCGATAAAATATTCAGCAAGTATGAGGGCTGCGCCTGTAACAGCCAGAGGTATATCAACAGCCGCAGACAGCTCAAATGCAGTTTCAGCAGTTCTGTCGGTATCAACCTGCCCGAACACCGGACCGACAAGCAGTAACATGCTGAAAATAAATAATATAAAGCATTTTTTAACCATTATGAAGAATATACTCCGCCGTAATTGAATTATCAATATGGCAGCTGTCTTTTCGGGCTC
>DMKD01000270.1:19001-35318 GCA_003454605.1 Spirochaeta sp.
TCTGAATTTCCTGACGTAGGCGCAATCGCCGGGCAGGTAGTCAGCAAAAAGAGCGTGAAATATCGTCATGGGGATACAGCTTCGGCATACCCGGAAGCGTTTTTCATACACAAGGCAGTTACCGCTTTCGATATCGAAATAGGCGCAGGGCCTGCTGTAGTCGATAAAATAACGCCGGTTGACAGCCTGGATTCCCGGCATCCTGCGCGGCTTGTTTTTAACGTATTTATAAGGGATCTTTTCACAGCAGCATTTGCCGCATCCAAGGCAGATTGAGTCCCAGTCCTCTTTTATTTTTTTGAGGAGCATTTAGAAGGTTCCGGGCTGAAAATAACCTGTTGACTCTCTGCCGCTGCGGTTATACAGAAATGATTCAACCTCAAGCGGAATAAAATCATCGGGAGAGAGATTTGTGTTAATGGATTCGAATACCAGGGTGTAGGTTCCGTCGGATTCATCCGCAATATCATCATATAACCTGCTTAAGCCCTCAGGCTGATAGAGATAAAGCACTGCTCCGCCGGTTTCTTCACATATATAGCTGAGTTCTTCCGAGATTCCGTTAACGTTTGAAACATCGACACAGTAAAAACTAATGCCGTTATTCTTCAGGTAGGCTGCGAGTTCAACCGGATGATACTGTTCAAAGGATACAGGACTGTTGCGGCCGTCGGTGATGTAAATCACCGTTCTTCTGCCCCGCCAGCTAACCAGATCGGAGGCGGCATGTCGCAGGCCGAGGTCAAAACGTGCGTCATCACTGAAGATTTCGGGATTTGACGCTGCTGCAATGAACTGTCTGCTGCCTTCAACTAAGTCAGCATCAGTTACCGGATTGGCTCCGGCTGTCACCAGCCTCAGGGCGGCCCGTTCTCCGGCAGAATTCATGAGTGAATTGACTGCCTTAATCATATCCGGATGAAATTCCTGCATGCCGGCCGCGCAGTCAAGCAGTACCACAGCTTCAATGTGATCATCGGTATTGCCGGTATACACAAGCTCAACATCCGGAACCGGATATCCGTTTTCAGTGATTACAAAGTTATTCGGAGATAAACCGACAAAGGGTGCACCGGTTCGATCCATAATCCTGAGATCGGCAATGATTTCTGGATAATTCGTTGAATCAATCCGGTCAATCTGCATGAAAAGACCGGAGTACATATTAGACAACTCGGTAAGTACCGTTATCCTGCTTAAATCAAAGTCTGCAGTGAGCAGATTCCCGTTTGCATCAATCGCGGCCTTAGTAACCCTTCTGCCCTTTCCGTCAATGTCCGAAACAAGCCGTACAATGCCGTTATCGACGTTCAGACTCATTACACGGCCTGAATCAGCGACCAGGACTGAGCGTTCATCGAGTCTCGAAATCCCCTCGGGAGCATATAAGCCCTCCGCAGCCATGGAAGCGATATAGTTGCCGCTGTAGTCGAACACCGAGATATCACCTCGATCAGCATCGGCCACATATACCCTTTCGTCAAAACATTCTATGCCTGTTGGACTCTTAAATCCGTCAAAATTATAGTTATTCCGGCCGAAACTAAGGATAAAATTACCGTCCCCGTCAAATTTCACGACTCTTCTGTTGCCGGAATCCGTAACATAGATAAAATTCTTTTCATCAACAGCCAGATACTGCGGACCAAGCAGCTGACCGTCTTTTCGCCCCGATTCACCGAATTTTATTATGCCTCTTCCATTAGAATCAAAGCGGCTGATTCTGTCACCGTTGAATTCAGTAACATAGAGATAGCCGTTACCGGCTGTTTTGATATCGAATGGATGGTTAAAGCCCTCAAGACCGCCGTTGATCCGGTTTGTCAGAGCTCCGTTTGAATTGAATCCGAGTACTTCATTTGTTCCGTAGGAAACAATATAGAATCCGCCGTTATCATCAGGATAAACCGATGCAGGTCTTCTGAAAAGCGTGTAATCCTCCTGAATGCCTTCAAGCTCCATTGCGGGAAGATATCTCACGGAGTCAGGGGTTCCTGCGGTTACGCCTGTCTGATATTTTAATATTTCAAGCTTGTTCATAAGGAGGGAATCGGCTTCGCCGGCGGCCTGAATGGATTCCCACAGATGAATTGACGCATCGGTAAATCCGGAACGGAACCAGGCCTGGCCCAGCCATTCCTGCATTTCAGTATTTTCAGGCTTATATGCAAGGGCTTTCTCAAAAGCCCGGGCAGCTTCATTGAACAGGCCGCGGTGGTAAGCCTTCACGCCCCATTTAAACTCATCCCTGGCGCTGAGCATGTCGAGGTCGATAGCATCCTGTGTAAAACTGTTAATTGCAGGAAGAAGCAGTAATAGAAGTAAAAATAACCCAATTTTAACTTTCACGAACACATTCTCGGTTTTCACAAAGCCAAGTATACAACGGTTAGATAATTATATCTACCTTTCTCTTTGGGTCCTTAACGGGTATATCGCTCTTGATTCCAAGAAACAAAATAGCTCTTATTTCTTCGACATCGGCCACCTTTCCCCGATGTTTTACAGTGGAGTTGTTTATACTGTTAAAATTCATGCTTTCAACACGCATATTAATCTCCTTATATAAATTTTCGTCATAAAATTTCATTGGTATAAGAGAATTCTTTCTTTTTATCCGAGTTTTGCGCGATTTATACGTTCGATTTCGTCGATTACAGTACGAAGATGGGCTGCAATGGTTTTATTACCGACAGCAAGATCGAAAGCCCGCTTCAAATAATGCCGTGCTTCCTCGTTCTGTCCCGATTTAAAGAAGGACCAGCCGAGAGAATCAAGATAAGAGGGGTTTTCAGGCTTCGATTTGACTGCTTTCAGACAGTACTCAACCGCTTTATCGCTGTCTATCCCCCTGTCGGCAAGAATATAACCTATAGAATTAAGCGCATTTGAATTATCAGGATCCAGATCAAGCGCAAGATAGAGATATTCTATGCTTTTTTCAACCTTTCCGGTTTCATAATATATATAACTGTAGTTTGAATATACCTGCGGTGACTCAAAACCCTCTTCGATAAGCTTGTTAAGCTCAAATTCAGCGAGTTTGATTCGGCCGGTTATCGTATAGATGTAACTGAGGATCATCCTGCTCTGATATATTCTCAGAATGTCATCATGACTGTTTACAACCTGTTCAAGAAACAGGAGGGCGTCATCCCACTCTTCTATCTTCGAATAACACAGCCCCAGATAATAAGAGAGATCCGGATTATCCAGCGGCTCGTCGCTGACCTTCAGGAATTCCGATAAAGCCTGTCTGAATTTGCCGAGTTTGTAGAGCTGTTTCGCATCTAAAAATCTATCAGCCATCAGATTTTCCTAAAATCGGCATTCTCATATGCCTGGGATTCATCCCGGTTTTGCGGATGAAGGAATATCGGCGACACCGAAACTGCGCCGGCCGCGATCGCCTCGGAATCAGAATCATTACCGGAAAAACTAACCCCGCTGCCCTCAAGGAAGAAATAACTGCCTCCCCGGGGTGCATCGAATCGAACTACCTTATCAGCATATATACGCCGTGAGGGGGCAGTAATACGCACCTCAGAGGGGAATTCGGGCTGGTTGGGTGTATTTACGTTGATAAAGTGATCCGGACGCCATAAAGAGAGCATCAGATCAAGATTTTCTCTGATAAAATCTGCCGTGTCTCTAAAATAGAAGGGTGCGACAAATGAATTGGTGGAAACGGCTATTCCAGGCAGTCCCATAAGCGCCGCCTGTCTTGCTGCGGCTGCTGTTCCTGAGTAAATCAGGTCGGTACCTAAATTTGCACCGATATTGATCCCGGAGATAACAAGATCGGGTTTCTGCGGAAGAGCGCCGAGTACTGAGTACATAACACAATCGGCGGGGGATCCTTCGCAGGCAAATACCTGCTCCTCTAATTGATTGAAACGGACAGGTTCTAAAAATGTTACGGAATGGGATTTCCCGCTCTGTTGGGTAGACGGTGCGACAACCCAGACTTCATGGTCTTTGAATGCCTGCCGCAGGGCTTCCAGCCCGGGACTCTTTATTCCGTCATCATTGGTCAGTAAAATTCGCATTTTTTCCTTAAATTCCTTTAATTTTCCGGAAAAACTATTTTCACCCCGTCAGATGGTTCACAGATAAAAATTTCCGGTTCGAATCCGAAGATATGCTCATATTCTTGTAGTCTTTCCCGATACTTGTCAAGCACCCTTGATTCAATCAGGCTGACTGTGCAGCCGCCGAAACCGCCGCCCGTCATTCTTGAACCCAGAACTCCGTCCATTTCCTGCGATCTCTTAACAAGCCAGTCGAGTTCAGGACATGAAACTTCATAATTATCTCTGAGACTTTCATGCGAGCGGTTCAGCATCCGTCCGAAAAGCTCAAAATTCTTTGATTTTATTGCATCACAGGCATCGATTGAGCGCTGAGTCTCTCCAATGACATGATTGCATATTCTGCGAATCTGCTCAGGCAACAGACCCAATCCGCCGCTGATGTCCTCTACAGTATAATCCCGCAGGCTTCTGCCGGGTTTCTTTTTATTGAGGTAATCAACACATTCAGAACACTGTTCTTTTCGTTCAAGCAGTTCAGCCTCGCGCACGGTATCGGTACCGGGAACATTGGAGTTGACTATAACTATTTTATTTTCGTTCAGATCGAGCGGCAGGTATTCAAAATCCAGGCTTCGCAGATCAAGAAACACGGCCTGGTCCTTTCTACCGATTGTAGACACGAACTGGTCGGTTATTTCGGTGTTGCGCCCTATAAAGGTAGCTTCAGCATATGATGCAGCTTGTATAAGCTGACTGTCCTCCAATTCAAATCCGAAAAGTTCGTTTACAGCCGCTGTAAAGGCAACTTCGAGTGAAGCCGATGCTCCAAGACCGATTCCGGGTACGATATCTCCGCTGATTGTAACATCAAGCCCCTTAACCGTGTATCCCATGTTTACAAGCTCGAACAGCACCCCTTTCAGGTAGTTCGCCCAGCGGTCTTCACGCTTATATTTGAGATTTGGAACTGTGGTCCGTTTTTTCTCGTCCGAATCGGCAAGAAGAAAGCGCAAAGAATTGTCTCTTCTGACGGAGACTGCAACGGTAGTTTGTCTATTGATGGTGGTCTGAATTACGCAGCCTTCGTTATAATCCGTATGTTCTCCCATAAGATTTAAAATTCCGGGGGCGGATGCAATAACCTGCGGTTTTGAGTTGTATTCCGTTTTGTGGCGGGCAATTATACCGTCCATTCTGATTCATATTAAAAGAAATAACATATATTTGCAAACAAAAAAAGATCTAAGAATTATCCTGACGGTTTGCAACAGAATAACTGCCGGCTGAAGAAACCGTCACCGCCAAAATTGGTCGGGAGACCTCTAAAATTTTCACGGCACCGCTTTCTCCCGCCGATAAAACACTGTTGCTACCATCATTAAGTATATCTTTTATGATCACTAAAAAGTAAGCGGGCTAAAAAAAAGAGGCCCTTTTAAAAAGGACCTCTCTGTCAGAAATGACGGTTTGACTCTATTCGTCAACCTTGATTCCGTATTTTCTGTTAAATCTTTCAACACGACCTGCAGTATCAACAAGCTTCTGCTTCCCTGTGAAGAAAGGATGGCATTTTGAACAAATTTCAATTTCCATATCTTTAACAGTAGCTCTGGTTTCAATAATATTACCACAAGCACATTTAATCTTTGTCATTTCATAATTAGGATGTATATCGCTTTTCATGTTTTACCTCCATTATCTATCGGCGCCTACTCCACCGGTATTCATTGACCGGAGGAAGGCCTCATTATTCTTTGTTTTTCGCATTTTGTCAATCATCATTTCGGTACACTCCATGTCATCCATGGGGTTAATTACTTTTCTGAGTACCCACATCTTACCAAGCTCTGTTTCAGTGAGAAGAAGGTCCTCTTTTCGCGTACCGGACTTCTTGATGTTAATAGCCGGATAGAGCCTTCGGTCGGCCATTTTACGATCAAGAATTATTTCCATATTACCGGTACCCTTGAATTCCTCAAAGATTACCTCGTCCATACGGCTTCCGGTTTCTATCAGAGCAGTTGCAACGACGGTAAGGCTTCCGCCCTGCTCTACATTACGTGCCGCACCGAAGAATCTTTTCGGCTTGTGAAGGGCGTTTGAATCAACACCACCGGAAAGAATCTTTCCTGATGTTGGAACAGTCTGGTTATATGCACGGGCAAGCCTTGTGATAGAGTCAAGCAGGATTACGACATCCTTCTTATGCTCAACAAGTCTTTTTGCCTTTTCAAGCACCATTTCGGCAACCTGTACGTGACGGGTCGCCTGTTCATCGAATGTTGAAGCAATTACTTCGCCCTTAACATTCCGTCTCATATCGGTAACCTCTTCAGGACGCTCGTCAATAAGCAGAACCATCAGGAATACTTCCGGGTGATTTGTTGTTATTGCATTCGCTATCTGCTGAAGGAGGATAGTCTTACCGGTCCTGGGCGGTGAAACGATAAGCCCGCGCTGTCCCTTTCCAATCGGGCAGAAGAGGTTGATCATACGTGTGGACACATCCTCTGCCTTTATCTCCATATCGAGCTTTGACTCCGGATAGAGCGGAGTCAAATTGTCGAAGGGTATTCTGGTCTGCGCTTCCTGTGGGTCATTAAAGTTAACTTTTTCAACCCTGAGCATTGCAAAAAAGCGCTCGCCTTCTTTCGGGGGTCTTATCTGACCGCCGACAGTATCGCCTGTTCTGAGATTAAACAGTCTGATCTGCGACGGAGAGATATATATATCATCCGAACCCGGCAGGTATGAATTCTGAGGAGATCTTAAGAATCCGTAGCCGTCGGGCAGGATTTCAAGTGAACCGTAGGAGTAAATCAGGCCGCCGTTCACCGTATGCGATTTAAGAATAGAAAAGATTACTTCCTGTTTCTTCATCGACATCAGCTCTTCGCCTGAGATGTTGTATGTTCCTGCAACTTCACGAAGCTCTTTCATGTTCATCAGGGTCAACTCATTGATGCTGAGCTTCTCGCCGTCCTGAGGGACAGCTGCATCGTCTGCTTTCTTGAATCGGTTATAGTTTTTCTTGTAGTTGTTGCGGGAAGACTGTTTCCGGTCTCTGTTATCTGTGCGTGCCGCAGGGGGCGCAGGCGCCTTTACCGGTGCTGAAGCAGCTGTATCTGAGTTCCCAGATGATTCGGCGGAAGCGTCATCCGATTTCACAATCTCAACTCTTACCTTTTTCTTCCTTGGTTTACGTTTTTTGGGTGCAGCATCGGCTGCTTCTTCAGAATCTGAATTGTCAGACACTTTTTCTTCGGCTGAAAGCTGCTTGGTTACAACTTCATCAGCGGCTTTTTCTACATTTTCAGAAGCATCTTGAGTTGTATCCGCTTTGCCAGCAGATTCACTCTGATCAAGATTAAGTTCCTGTTGTGCTTCATCTGAAACAACTGCAGTCTCCGCGTAGGCAGATTCATCTGAGCCTATTGACTCAACCACAGCCTGCTTCTTTCGAATAATTGCCATAATATCTCCAGTAGATTATTTACACCAGTTAGTTTGTATTTCATTATTATTTTAAACATGCGGGTAATCGAATATTTCGTATTTTCTTCGATACCTACAATATATTAACTGATTTATTACTTGTCAAGGGAGGAATTCCCAAAATACGTATTGGAAGACCTCCCATAGTTAATAAAGTTATTTAAATGGAACGAGCTATTTCTTTAAGCTTATCAACACCTGCAGAGAAGATATCAAGGGTTTCGGGATCCTTAATCATCCTGCATTGGCCGCTGAATTCAACTTCATCAGCGATTCGTACTTTCGAAGCTATCAAATCACCCCGAACCTTTCCTCCGGAAAGGATTTCAATTCGTTCAGAAGCTGTTACGTTTCCTGTAACCCGACCGCTGATAATTACAATCCGCGCATTGATGTCAGCCTTTATTTCAGCCCCCTCATCAACATAGAGAACGGCTTCCGAATCGATTTCACCGCTGAAATTGCCTCTGATTTTCAGCGGTTTCTTAAATTTAAGGGTACCGTCGAGAACTGTACCCGGCTGTAAAACTGTTTCTATTTTGTCGAATTTGCTAAAATCTGTTCTTTTTCCCATAGTACTCAATCTATTTAGTAGTCATCACAAAGACACCGTCCCAATCTTCAGGCGGCGGGGATTCAATATAGTGTTTACATCGTGCAAGATATACCTTGGAAGGTCCGTCTTCCGGATCAACCTTCAGCGCCTTCATGAAGGAAGTTTTAGCGGATTCAAAATCCATAAGCTTATAACTTTTTCTTCCTTCAGCAAAAAACTGTAAAACCTGTTTTTTTTCTTCAGTAATCAAACTGATGCCTCTTTATTGAAAGTCTCTTCTTTTAATGCTTTATAACGCTTTCTGAATTTCTCCTCAAGGTCATTCAGGGCAGAACCGTGAAAATCGTTATCTGCTGTCTGTTCCAGCTCCAGAATTTCCTCTTCAAGTCCTTCGATTGCGGCAAGAGCTTCTTCGCTCTCTTTTTTCACTTTACTGATAAGCCTGGTCACAGCATCCTTATCATTAATATCAAGTCCGTTACTGAGACGCTGAAGCTCAGCCATCGGTTCCTTGATATGCCTGGTAAAAAACTTCAGTGAATCATTCATTGATTCCACTGTTGACAGCCGCCTCTCTCTCGCAACAATCTGCTTTGAGAGAACCCTGTTCTTCAATACCGCTCTGATTCGGGCATATACCTCGGAAAAGTTAAAGGGTTCGGTTATATAATCCTCGATGCCAAGCTCAAAACCTTCAACCTTGTCCCTGACTTTATCCATTGCTGATAGCATAATAATAGGAATATCCCGGTATTCCTTATACTCTTCACTCTCTTTCAGGAGGGTGGTAACCTTCCAGCCGGACAGATTAGGCATTATATTGTCTAGAATAATTAAATCGGGATTAACCTCCTTAACCATCTCCAGAGTTGCATAACCATCTTCGGCTTTATATACTTCAAACCCGAGTTTACTCAAAGTAACCTCGAAAAACTCGAGATTTACGGGCTCGTCATCTGCTATCAGAATTTTTGTTTTATCCATACTAATTAATAATGATACACTTATTGATTCTTGTCAAACTATTTTGCCCGGCTGCGCCTAATTACACGAACGAGACTAAACAGGACTCCTGCGGCAAACACAGCGAGCGATACTACAAGGTTTAAAACAGCAAACCAGTCCCCCCATCGGGTATAGAGGGTTGTCGTTTCCTCATAGATGGGAATCGTACTTATCATATAATTCTCTTCGAAGGGTTCAATAATGGATGTTATCTCACCATCCGGTTCGATTGTGCATGTAATACCTGAATTGGTACCCCTTACCATCGTTCTCCGGTTCTCAACAGCTCTGAAAACACCCATTGCCATGTGCTGCATCTCTGCAGGAATTGAACCTGACCATGAATCATTGGTTAGATTCACTATTATCTGGGCTCCGTTGTTAATATATTCACGTGAAAGATAACCGAAAACATCCTCAAAACATATCGGAGTACTGAATTTCACTCCTGCAGCCTCAAAAACAGTGTATTCTGTCCCCTTCTTCCACCAGTGGAATTCACGTTTTTTGAATTCCTCGTAGAGCCATGGCAGCTGCTTTTCGTAGGGAAAATTCTCGGAGAAAGGAACTAGATGCAATTTACGATAAACCTGTTTCAGTTCTTTGTCGTAAAGAAGAACAGCGTTATAATCAACGCGTTCAAGCTCACCATCCTCGTTCGGCTCTAACTGCCCGTCATCATTTCCTATGACATAAGGAATGTCCTGCGATGCAAAAAAATCAGTCAATTCTTTCACCATTCTATAGCGGACAGGGTCATTTCTATATCTTGTATGCCAGTCTATTCCCGGAACAAAACAGGTTTCAGACCAGATCATCATCTCAATATCGGGATCTTCTTCAAGCGCCTTCCCGCTGAGTTCTATCAGTTTATTTTTATTGCTCTCAAACTGCCTTGTACCGCCCTTCCAGCTGTCGGCATTATGCTGTATAAAACCGAGCTTAATCTGGGGTGAATCATCAAAATTGGAAGGTGCTGCAAAACCGAAAATCAGAACTGCAATAAATACCGCTGCATATATATAGAGAAAAAGCTTGTTCTTTTTAACAAAGGGCTTAAAACCTGATATTCCTTCTTTTAATGCGTTTCCGAGAAAGGCAGAAGGTAGAACAACCATCAGAGATACAAACCAGAAACCGAATACGGATGATATCTGGATAAAGGGTCTGAACAGATACTGAGAATAACCCAGATTGCCATAAGGATAGCCGAGAAACCCCAGGGTTCGCAGATATTCATATGACAACCACAGCCCCGCCTGAACGAGGAATCCGAAACGGGGGAAAATTCTGTCAGTGAGTTTTAAAAGCGGTACCAGAATAAGGAAGTATGCGGCGTAAATAATCGGGACGATTACTATTGCCAGGGGATGAAAGGTAGAGAGCCAGTAATTAAACAGCGCGTAGCATACATAGCCGTATGATAAACCGTATATGAATATTCTACCCCAGCCGGCGCTTCTTATAACGATGAAAAGCGGTGCAAGGCAGATGAAAGCAAGTGGGAAAAGTCCCCAATCATTCAGTATACTGGGAAACGACAGTGCAAAAAGCACAGCCGAAAGAGCGAGCAGGCCAATTTCAATAAAAACCTGTTTTGCACCCGTTGCTGCGATTTTTCTTTCGGTAATACTACTCATGTCTGAGCGGCCATGCGAGTGTCTTCAACTCTTTGCCTGGTCTGAAAACCGCTACACCATGCGCTTTGACTGGAACTATTTCGCCTGTTTTAGGGTTACGTGCTTTATCCCGTCCCTTTCTGGTACGGATTTCAAAAGTCCCAAAACCGCGTAACTCTACAATCTTATCTTCTTCGAGCGCCTGTTTTAATTCTTCGAAAAATTCATCAATAACCATATGTACGTCTTTCCTGTTCAGATCGACACGTTCATGAATATTTTCGATTATCTCAGCTTTTGTGAGTTTATCTTGGCTCACAAGCAATCCCCTATTATTTGTAAATTAGTTTTATTCTGCAGAAAGTGAATTCAGAAGTTTTGTCATTCTGGATTTTTTTCTTGCAACTGTATTTCTATGATAGATACCCTTACCGGAAGCTGTATCCATAAGTTTTGTCATTTCTTCATAATCTACTTCCGCAGCTTCTTTATCGCCTGATTTAACGGCAGTCATGAAACTTTTAGTTACAGTTTTTACCCTGCTCTTTGCAGATCTGTTTTTAATGCGTCTTTTTTCACTTTGTTTATAGCGTTTTGCAGCTGAATTACTGGTTCCCAACTTAGTCCTCCGAAAATTTTTTCGTTTTATCACTCAGTGATTTTCATCACAGGTATTTACTAACAGTATTAAAATGCCGGTATATCCGACAGTGTGATAAATTAACAGATAAATCCTTTATAGTCAAGTAGATGTATCACTTTACAGACTATGCTTCAAACAGCAGGATTAACATGTTTTTAAGGCCGATATAAAAAAAGGCCGCCATAGAACCATCAAAACAAACCATATAGGTTTATCATTTCTGACGACTTTCGGCAGGCCCTTTCTGTCAAAAAAAGAGATCTTTTTATAAATCGAAGTCTTTCGGTCTTCTTTCTCTTCTATTACAATTCTCGCATACAGCGACATTTCTCAACTTACCGCTCTGAAAAACAGCTCTCATCTTGACGTCTCCGCCGCAAGAACAAACGTGTTTATGTGCAGTTGAGCCTGTTCGCGCATTCTTACTCACCTGTGCCATATTAAGCTCCTTTATTTATAGTCTTTTCATTTACCGTGGAAGGTAATCTAACAAAATTACATCCAAAAGTCAATGTCATACTAATCAGTCCTCGAATTCACCCTCGAATTGCCAAGGTGAATTATCACCATCTTTATAGAATTGACCGGATCCGGTGCCGACCTTACGGCCGTCCTCTCCGAGCAGGGTCACCCTCTTAGACTGTATATTAACATCAATGACCTTGAAGGTTGTCCCCTTGATTGTCATCTTGTATCCAACTGACGGCAGTTTCTTTTTCTCTTCCCGGTAGAAATCATATTCATAGGAGAGACAACAGAGAAGTCTTCCGCAGGGACCGGAGATTTTCATTGAATTAAGTGATAAATTCTGTTCCTTGGCCATCTTAATGGAAACTGACTGAAGACGGTCAGTTACATTATGACAGCAGTACTGTCTTCCGCAGACGGCAACTCCACCTAGAACCCTCGATTCATCACGAACACCTATCTGACGCAGTTCAATCCGCATCTTGAAAATTGAAACCAGATCCTTAACAAGAGCTCTGAAATCGACACGGGCATCCGCCGTGAAGAAAAAGAGGATTTTGGACTCATCAGGAAGGTAATGAGCGGAAACTAGCTTCATATCGAGCTTGTGCTCGGCAACCTTTACTCTGCAGGTTTTTACAGCCTCTTTCTCTTTTTCTAGATTGGTCTCAAAGGTTTCAATATCTTTTTTAGTTGCCTTCCTAATAAAGGACTGCTCTTCACCTTCATGCTTGGCGGAACAGCTGCAGCCGCCAAGCACCCTGGCCATATCTTTGCCGTAGCGACTTGAAACGATAATAAATTCACCTGCTGTGATATCGCCGGCATCTTTAATCTCAATAATATGAGTTTCGCTCGAGTGAATTATCTTCACTCTATACTTTGTCTGTACATTCTGCACAGTATCCATTAAATCTCCTAAAAACTACCGCCATGGAAGGCGGATAATAATCAATACTCTCAAAACATCAACTCGTCAAATCGACAAGAAGACCATTTATCTCTTCAACTTTAGCAAGCAGGTCCAGCTGTTTCCCCTGATTCATAAGGATTCCTGCTGCGAGTTTATCGAGTTTATCATCTATTACGCTGATGAGTGTATACCTTTTCTGCTTATTGGAGGGTTTAAATCGGTTAAATTTCGCCCCTTCGATAGATTCTACCTTTATAGCCTGCTGTAAAACATAATGAATAAAATTTCTTACCGAGTTTTTATAAGCTTCAACTGATTTAATAGAAGGAAACTTAACAAGTTTTTCCCCCCACTGATGCACATCATCAAGCAGATCTTCAAGATCCGAATCTTCGTCAAACGAGTCTATCCCCTGTACAGCATTTGCAGTCAGGGTTTCAGACTCTACAATACTTTCAAATACTGCCGGAGAAGACTCGTTTTTTCTTACGCTTTTCTTATTATTGCTGGATTTTTTATATCTGTTGCCCGGATCGAGGGATCCTATTTTGTCCACGGGGAAACGCTCTCCATCTCCCGCTTTTTAGCTGCAGAAAACATAAAAGAGCCAGCGGACCTTGCGGGTCGTTCTTCCGCCACAGTGCTGTTCTCACGGATAGTACAGCTGCCGTTTAAAATAACGCCGTCTTCTACGAGAAGGCGGGGCGCTTCAATATTTCCGATAACCATTCCTGTTGAGAGGATCACAACCTTTTCAGTTGCGGTCACATTCCCTTTCAGTACACCGCCGACAACCACTGTACCGGCAGTCACTACCGCTTCAGCACGTCCGCTCTTACCGATCAGGACCTTTCCACCTTCGCTGATTGTTCCCTTAAAATCTCCATCAATGCGGAGCAGTCCTTTCAGACTTATGTCGCCTTTAAAACAACTTCCCTCGCCGATGAGAGAATTTATAAATGTACCGTCATCAGACAGATAATTGCTCATTTAAGCACCCTTTTTTGTAAATTGTATATAGATCAGCGCTTTAAAACGTTAACGTTTTCGTACGTTAAGAAATTTTTCCGGGTCGACAACCTGTGATCCGATTCTGATTTCAAAGTGAAGATGCGGACCGGTTGACAAGCCTGTACTTCCCATAGCTCCGACAACCTGTCCCTGTGTGACGACATCTCCCTCATCAACGTATACATCGTTCAGATGCGCATATTTCGTAATAAAACCGTAATTATGCCTGATTATAAAGTAGTTGCCGAAGCCAAGAGGTTCATATCCCCTTTCAACAACCTTGCCGTTTGCGGCGGCGAGAATTGGTTTTCCGAAACCATATCCAATATCAAGGCCCTTATGCAAGTACCAGGCGTGGGTAAACGGATGCTCAGCAGGACCAAAATAATTTGTTATTCGGCCGTCGCCGCCTTCAATAGGCCACAGAGTCGGCATTTCAACAAGCAGGTTTCCCTGAGATATTATCAGTTCGGTTATCTTACTGAATGATTCAACCGAGTCTTCCAGATATGCCGAAAGATTCTGAAGTTCACTGATTTCACGCATTACACCTGCATCGGTCTCATTGGCCGATATAAGCGAAGTAAAATCTCCATCGGCGACACTTGCCTGAAGCTCTTTGTCGCTACTGATATTCAGATTATCCATTGCCTTATCAAGCGATATTTCGAAGTTTCTCGATGCTCTTTTTAAATCAGAAACCTGATCAAGAAGCAGATCGAGATTTTGTTCTGATTTGCCAAGATCAGTCGTCTTTTCGGTAAGCTGTTGGGAAACACCGGAGATCCTGGCGGTATACAAAAAGAAGGTTCCAATTACAGCAAGAACAATTACAAATATGAATACCAGTGAAAACACGGAGATACGGAAGTTAACCACCTTCTTCTCAGAATGGGGGACAAGCATGATAGTAAATTTCTGACGGCCGGTGTTGAAAAAGGAAGATACACTACTCCCGATATTATTAAAGAGTTTCCTGAAAATTCTACTGATATTTTCTATAAATCTGTTTTCGAATTTCTTATAACGCTCAGCTGACAAACCGGTCTCCTCCGAATATTATATTGGATATTCCTTTTCCTAGCAAGACAATATGTTCAAAAATATCGGCCGGACACGGCCGATTCTTCGTATTCGACAAATAAACATTGACGGCATTGGTTGAACGTGCTACTTTAAGTTGTATAAATTGAGATAAGTATCCAACAAAACTACAAATTAAGCAGGAAATCATATGAAACTTTTTGATACTCATGCACATATCGGTCTTATACACGAAGATCCAATTGAACAGCTCATCATAGCGCAGGAAGCGAGACAGTCTGGTGTTGAACACATCATCAGTATCTGCAATAGTCTTGGGGACTTCGATTATGTTTATTCCAATCTTGAAACTGCTAGTCATATATACCATAGTATCGGCGTTTCTCCCTCAGAAGTTCAGAACCCCGGCGTAGATTGGGAAATGAAAATTATTGAAGGGACAAAATTCGACCGGGTTGTAGCGATTGGCGAGATTGGGCTGGATTATTATCGAAAATTCGGAAATCGTGATTCTCAGGTTGAATTATTCATCCGCCAGCTTGAACTTGCGCATAAACTTGATAAACCAGTTATCATTCACAACAGGGAAGCCGGTGCGGATGTATTAAGCATCCTGAGTGAAAAGCTCCCTCCTAAAGGTGGAATCCTTCACTGCTACTCGGAAGACTGGGCATACGCTCAGGAAGCTCTGGAACTAAACCTTTACATCTCCTTTGCAGGAAATGTTACCTACAGAAATGCCAGAAATCTTCACGAGACGGCCAGGAATATGCCGCTTGACAGGATCCTCATCGAATCGGAGAGTCCATTCATGGTTCCGTCTGCATACAGAGGCAAACGCAACAAACCGTCTTATCTGCACGCGACAGCGGAATTCCTTGCAGAACTCCGCGACATCCCGCTTGAAGAAATGACCGAAATTCTGTACAGCAATTCGATGAACTTCTTCGGGATAACAGACTGACAGATTTATGAGTGATTTTTATCATGAAATTGAACTGCCCGGGCGTAAAATCCCGGGCAATCTTTTTTTAGCCCCCATTGCAGGTTTCTCAGACGCGTCATTCCGAAGCATTGCCGCCGAAAAAGGTGCAACGATGGGATTCACTGAAATGGTTTCATGCGACGGGCTCATATACAATAGCGGAAAAACTCTGGAACTGATGAAGCGCGCTTCAAATGAAAAGCATTATGCCGTACAGGTCTTCACTGCAAAACCCGAAATAGCCCTTAAAGCAGTACCCTCCGTACTCGAATTCAATCCTGATGTTATTGACCTGAACTGCGGCTGCCCGGTACCTAAGGTGGTTAAAAGTGGAGCCGGTTCCGCCCTCATGAAGGANNGCGGTACTCCTCCGGCTGTATCAGTTAAGATTCGTTCAGGTTGGGACTCCTCCAGCCTAAACTATATTGAAGCTGCCGAAGCGGCAGTCGATGCAGGCGCGGCCATGGTCAGTCTGCATTCAAGGACAAGGGTGCAGGCCTACTCAGGCAAGGCGGACTGGACGCATCTGAAAAACCTAAAAAAA
>DMKD01000379.1 GCA_003454605.1 Spirochaeta sp.
TTGATGACGGTATAGCAATGGGTCACACGGGAATGCTTTATTCGCTTCCGTCCCGGGAACTCATTGCGGACAGCGTTGAATATATGTGTAATGCCCACAGAGTAGATGCCCTCGTCTGTATTAGCAATTGTGATAAGATCACACCGGGCATGCTTCTGGCAGCAATGAGGCTCAACATTCCTGTTGTTTTTGTTTCCGGCGGACCCATGGAAGCCGGTGATATCGGCGGGAAACCCGGCGACCTGGTCGACGTCATGGTTAAGGGCGGTGATGACTCCGTCTCTGATGCCGTTCTCGCCGAATATGAGGAAAACGCCTGTCCTACCTGCGGTTCATGCTCCGGTATGTTCACTGCAAATTCAATGAACTGTCTTAATGAAGCCCTTGGGCTTGCTCTTCCGGGTAACGGAACCGTTGTCGCGACACATAAAAACAGGTTTTCACTTTTCGAAAAGGCGGCATCTCTTATCGTTGAACTGGCTGAAAGATATTATTTTCAGGGTGATGAATCGGTTCTCCCAAAAAGTATCTGTACAAAGGCTGTATTCAAAAATGCTATGTCCCTAGATATCACAATGGGCGGTTCAACAAACACTGTGCTCCACCTTCTCGCAGTAGCAAACGAAGCCGGTGTAGATTTCACTGTTGAGGATATCGATAAACTGTCCCGAAAGGTAGCATGCTTATCAAAGGTTGCGCCAAGCTCCAGTTATCATATTCAGGATGTAAATCGCGCTGGCGGTATAATGGGAATCCTTGGTGAGTTGGACCGTGCGGGGCTAATCGATACCAGTGTAGGGCGGGTTGATCATCCAAGCCTTAAGGATGCTCTTGATAATTACGATATCATGAGGCCGGACCATTGTGAAGCTGCAGATGAATTATACCGCAGTGCACCGGGAAATATCGGACGTAACCTTGTAATGGGCTCACAGTCTGCTTCATACGAAGAGCTGGATGATGATCGAGCCGGCGGTTGTATAAGAAGTCTTGAAAACTGTTACTACCCCGACGGCGGACTTGCGGTTCTTTTTGGTAACATTGCTGAGAAGGGCTGTATTGTAAAGACTGCGGGTGTTGATCCCTCGATCTACAAGTTTTCAGGAACCGCCCGTGTTTTTGAAAGCCAGGAAGATTCCTGTGATGGAATCCTTGAAGGCAAGGTTAATGAGGGTGATGTTGTGATTATCCGATATGAGGGACCGAAGGGCGGTCCCGGCATGCAGGAAATGCTTTATCCTACATCCTATTTGAAATCCAGGAAAATCGATAAATACTGTGCATTGCTGACTGACGGAAGATTCTCAGGCGGAACATCGGGGCTTTCAATTGGTCATGCATCTCCTGAGGCTGCGGCAGGCGGAGCGATTGCCCTTGTAGAGAGCGGCGATACTATCGAGATAGATATACCTAATAGAACAATTAATCTTGCAGTAAGTGAAGATGTTCTTGCCGAACGAAGAAAGAAGGAAGAAGAAAGGGGTAAGGATGCGTTTACTCCTAAAAATCGAGACAGGGTAATTTCAAAGGCTCTGAAGGCTTATAGTATATTTGCCGCTTCTGCAGATAAGGGTGCTGTGAGAGTTCTTCCTGAATAGAATTATGCGCAGATAAGTTTTCTGCGTTGTTTTTCAACCTTTCTTGCTGTGACAAGGGTCCTGTAGAGTTCGTCGAGTTCTGTGGGATCCTTTTCTTTTTGGATGCTGTATTCAAGAAATTGTATCAGTTCAGTTATCGCATTACCCATGTGAATCTCTCCTTATTAAATTTATCGGCTGAAGACTACATATTTTTTACTAAATATGTTTCAATAAATCGGAATTTAAACTTAAAAGAGGTGATTTATGCAGGCTCTACTTGTTTCAGGAATTATTGTATTTTTAGGCCGAATTTTACAGGATCTGGCTTTTAATTTTAAGATAGAGATGTTCAACCGTGGAAAACTATCGGGTGTATTCGGAATAAACTTTCTCGAAAGTATAATTGGAATGACAGTTATCGCGATGGTAGTTAAATTTATTGATAAAGATCCCAAACTACTTGTTTTTCTTGGTCTAGGCTCCTCGGTCGGCGGAGTAATAGTAATTAAACTACGTGATATGATGAATAAGAGGCTTGTAGGACAGCGAAAGTACTACGCACGTATCTCCTACACCGGAAATGAAGACCTTGTCGACATCCTTAAAGAAGACGGCTATATATTCACACTGGAACAGAAGGAGTTTCTCGATGGAAAGAAGAGAACCCTGCTTGAAGGTTCGCTTGAAAACCGTGATCGCAAGGAAAGACTGAAGTCACATCTCAAGGGACGTCCTGACAAACTGGTTACTATTATTCCGGCCAAAGAAGTCTATTGGGTATAAGGACAGGTAAAGGATGAAAATTAAAATTGATGAAAACATACTTCTTAGCCAGGTAAAACTTTCCGATGCCGCTGATATTTTTTATATAATCGATACTCAGCGTGAGTATCTGGGGAAGTGGCTGCTGTTTGTAGAACATACGAAGACTGTCAAAGATACTGAGGCATTTTTGAAATCTGTTATAGAAGTACCTGAAGACAGTGCTGAACTGGTTTTTGTTATCAGGTGGATGGGGACATTGATTGGTTTGATAGGATTCCGAAACACCGATAAAGCAAACAGACGAACAGAGGTCGGTTACTGGCTGTCAGAGGATTTTCAGAAAAGAGGTATTATCACAAAATCGTTAAAATGTCTTGTGGAGATTGCTTTTGAGGAGCGGAACATAAATAGAATAGCTTTGAGATGTGCAGTTCGAAACGACGCCAGCAAGAATGTCGCATTACGTGCGGGATTCAGGTTTGAAGGTACCGAGCGTAAGGGCGAGCTCTTGTCAGAAGGGAAATTCCGCGATCTGGAAGTTTACAGCAGATTATCATCTGATTGATAAAATACATTCTAAATAGGTGAATAATTCAGAAAATGAGCTAAGATATAAAGTAAAGAAAGTAATTGGAGCAGCCCTATGTTGCACGAAGTGAAAAATGTAATTCAGGAAGATGTCGGTTTCAGAAGAACCTTCATAGGTGACTATTTCGATCTTTTTATCTGGTATGAATCTCAGGGCGGAAAGCTAAAGGGATTCGAGCTATGTTATGATAAAACTGCTTATGAGCGTTCAATAATCTGGCGTGTAAATCAGGGATATCTGCATAGCAAAGTCGATTCCGGTGAGGGTATGCCCGGCAGGGCTAAACAGACTCCTGTATTATTAGCAGATGGTGTTTTTGAGAATGAATCTATTGCAGGCAAGTTCAAGCTGAACAGTACAGAGATTGATTCTAAAATTGCTGAAATGGTTTACGGGAAATTAATCGAATATACAATATAATCAAGAGGTAGCGAAGCTGTAGAGATCAATCACTAAAGATTATCGAATGGACTTTTAACTCCAAGTTTATTTTTACTCGCTACATGGGTGTAGATCATAGTAGTGCTCACATCAGAATGACCGAGCAATTCCTGGATAGTACGGATATCATACCCGCTTTCGATAAGGCTTGTGGCAAAACTGTGACGCAGGGTATGTATACTGGCATTTTTAGTGATTTGTGAATTACCGACAGCAGTTTTGAATGCTTTCTGCAGACTGCTTGGATAGATGTGGAAACGCCGGACAATG
>DMKD01000421.1 GCA_003454605.1 Spirochaeta sp.
GGCAGCAGGTCTCGCCTCAGCCGGCAAGGCTCAGATGATTATAGGCATCGGAGGAGTGAAAACCCTTTCGATAGCCAGAGCTGTGGCCCTGGTTGCGCCATCTGATCTGAGGGCGGACGATTATATTGACGGTATACAGCCGGATAAGCCACCGCTGCCCTTTCTTTCAGTTCCGTCAGCCTGCCGCGATCCCTTCATGTTTAAAGATTCAATCATGCTGACCGACGGCCGAAACCGCAGCTGCAGTTTGATGAGCACCGCAGGGGTTTATCCTAAAGCCGTATTCATCGATCCTGAAACTGCTGTGACCATACCCTCAGCTACATTCACATTTTCAATTATGGATACCCTCATGTACTCTATAGAAGGCTACATGTCTGAAAAGAGCAACTTTCTCTCTGAAAACCTCTTTTTAAAGGCGATCTCTGCCGTAGTAACCTCCGAGAGACGGCTGGACGAAAATCTGACCGACCGTGAGGCTTTTATCAAAGCCGCGAGGGCGGGGCTTGTTACCGCAATGGGCTTATCGATGGCCGGTCCCGGTCTCGGCGCCGCCCTGTCTATGATAATCTCTGCGGGCTACAGGGTTCCCCGCGTCCTTGTGTCAGCCGTAATTCTGCCGATTGTACTTGAGTACGGCCTGAAGGTCTGTCCCGAAAAGATAGCCCGTCTTGCTCCTATCTTAAATGAATCTACCGAAGGTCTGCCTGCTGTTGATGCAGCTGCCCGCGTAATCGAGACGATCAGGCATCGAATTGGACTGAAACGGGTGCAGATGCGGCTCAGTGAATTCGGCATCGGTCTTGATGATCTAAGCGGTATTGCCTCGGCAGTCAGGAAATTTGATTTTATCACCCAGCTTCCCGCTCCGGTTTCAACCGATGATCTGATTACAATGCTGCGGAAAACACTATAATTCTCAGATGATCACGATAAGAAAGTTGAATACGCTCAAGCCTGCTACCCTCAGGCGCAAGACTGCTGTAATTATCCAGGCCTTTGAGCAGGATCTTATTCAGGGCCTCAGGATCGATGAGCGATATCTGGCAGCATTCCTAATGCTGACTGTTTCAGCCTTCAGTGACGATGAGTCTGTCGGCCGGCGGGCTGAGAAGCTTCACAGCAGGCTAGATATGCTCTCATCACAGCAGCTGCTCAGAGAGTTGAACGGGCTTAGGCATCAGATTTTAAAGGTTCTGGGCTCTGAACCGGCCGACTGGGATCTCTCTGTTTCCCATGCTCCCGTAAGCAGGAGTGATGAGGCAGTGGTTTCAGCCGTCGCGAGAAGCATCATAGAGATTTATCTTGATGATCTCCGATCACCATTCAACATAGGATCAATCTTCAGAACATCTGAAGCCTTCGGTGTTTCACGGATTTTGCTGAGTCCCGACTGTCCTTCTCCCGAACATCCGCGCGCACAGCGATCGTCAATGGGCTGTACGGGGATAGTCCCCTGGGGGCGGGTAGACAAAAAAGATGCCTTCGAGGGAAAGACCGTCTTCGCGCTCGAGCTTGGAGGCACCGCTCTGTCCGGGTTCCGCTTCCCGGAAAACGGGATTGCGGTGATAGGCTCAGAAGAGCTCGGTATAAGTCCTGAAGCAAGAAAGGCTGCGGAGAACAGCGGAGGTCTGATATCAATTCCAATCTTTGGAAAAAAGGGATCTATTAATGTTTCAGTTGCATTCGGAATAATGATGCAGCGCTGGTCGGAGAGCTTCTCTCTAAAGTCTTAATCGATATCCGAAGAATCTGCATCGAAGGCTTCAGAAAGCCTCTGGGTAATCATCATAAACTGTTCCTCGGTCTTTATTCCAAAATCATTCAGGATAGACAGGTTTATCTGATCGTATGATATCTCTCCCGATTCAAGATTAGCCATGGAGTTTGCGAGATAAACAGTGAATGTGACATCTCTGAATTCCTTCGGCGCCTGCATAGGACTATGATGATATGCGATGGATGCAATCAGAGACGGGGGGAAATTCCATTTTTCGGCGATCTTTCCGCCGATCATTGAGTGATTGAGTCCGGCTGAGAGTTCTTCCATTATGTTGTGTTGAAATTCCTTTTCATTACAGAAGCGTGAAATCTTTTCAAGAAGATCGGGGTGCACGCTTGAAAAGATGATCTTTCCTATGTCATGCAGGATACCGCCGACATAGGCGTCATCAAGGAGTTCCTTTTTACGCTTGAAGTTTTTCGCAAGGTTGTATGAATAAAATGCTACTCTGTATGAATGATCCCAGAGTGATTTTTGATCAGTCTTTAATACCTTCTGGGTTCCGTATGAGAACAGCATGTTTCTTATACCGCGCAGTCCGACGAGTTTGACAGCTTCTACGATATTATCTACCTTTTTAGGCAGCATGAACTGGGCCGAGTTAACGACCTTTAGAAGATCCCCGGTAAGTGAGGGGTCCATGCTTATCTGGCGTGCGATGTCTGTTAACTCCGATTCGGGATCATTTATAAGTTTCTGGATGAATACTACATTTTCAGGAAATTGCGGCAGGTCGTCTATCTCATCAACAATTTCCTGAGCAAGCTGGTTAAGGTTTTCAATGTGGATATCGGCAAAGGGAATGGTGATCTTAGCGACTGTCTCATCGCCGATGACGTCTATATCGAATGCGTCTTCATCCAATCCTATTTTTTTCAGCATCAATACGAGTATAACTATACCGAGTCCGGCACCTTCGGAGTCATCAAGAACTGACGACAATGCTTCTTCCATTGATTCAAACGCTCTAGAGCGGGCTATCCGGTCATAGACCCGCATCTGTTCTTTCTGTGAGATGAGGGCGTTGTTTTTGATCGACATTGTGAAAGAACTGTCGGTTGCCTGAAAAACAACCTTTATATAAAGGCCGGCTTCCTGCTGCTGCTCAAGCCAGTAATTGATATTATCGAGGGTTTCCTGTTTGAAGGATTCCATTCCTTTTGCATAGTCAGAGGGGTCGTCAATATCAAGGTTTTTCTCGGAAAAATAAACCCGCTTGGTGTTGGCTTTTTTAGCGTTTACTGCAAGTTCTCTCATGCAGTAGGCAATACGATCTTTCAGCTCACCCTGTCCGAATTTGCTGAGGTAAACCCCGAGAACCTCTTCAATATACATTTCTGTTTCATGAGGAAGTTTAAAAGATTTTATTGTAACCGGTACAGAGGAAACAATCGCTTTGTTGATTTGTGCTGCGTCGACCTGTTTTGCCATTTTTACTCCAATTATATTAACTGATTAAAGTATAATTTTCATATTTCGTACAGTCAATACAAACTTTTAATAATGAGCTTCTTTCAAAACTCGGTTAGTTTTGAAAGAAGCTGTTGAGTATTTTTAGCACCTTCAAGTAAATGCTTACAGCACAGTAAGTTGCAATAAATACTCATTTACATCTATGGTTGGAATTTCAAAAGTCCCCGACTTTTGAAATTCCATCAATAATTAATAATCTATCCGTCAGAGGATGCATTCGGGCTCAGTTACCGAAGTTTTTCGCCTGTGCAGCAAGCTTTTTAAGGTTTTTTTCAACCAGCAGGTTCAAACTGCTGTGAGGAAATACTCCCCGTGAGTTGCGTTTTCCCGCTTCTCTTCCGGTTAAAAGTTCCATGCTGTCGTCAACAGTCGATACAGGATAGATGTGAAACCGTCCTGCGGCAATTTCTTCATTTATTTCATCCGGAAGGATGATGTTCTTGATATTGCGTTCAGGAATGATAACCCCCTGCTTGCCTGTAAAGTTTATTGCCCTGCATGCCTTATAGAAGCCTTCTATTTTTTCCCGCAGCCCCCCTACAGCCTGAATCTCACCTGTTTGGCTGAGACTGCCGGTGACTGCAATATCCTGCCTTATCGGCACACCTGAAATTGCCGACAGCAGAGCATACAGCTCGGAAGATGAAGCTGAATCGCCGTCTATTTCACTGTATGACTGTTCAAAACAGATACTCGCGAATATTGAAATGGGAAAATCAGCAGCGAAACGGCTGCGGAGAAAACCCTCTAGGATGAGAACCCATTTATCGTGTATTTCTCCGGACAAGCCGGCTTCATGTTCAATGTTTACCAGACCGTTTTCGCCGGGGGCTACTCTTGCTGATATAAGCCCCGGGAAGCCGAAAGACCATGGCCCCTTGTCGATGATGGCAAGTCCGTTTACCTTGCCGATTTCAAAACCGTCTACCTTGAGATTTATTTCGCCTGATTTGATATCTTCAATTATGCGACGTTCAAGAAGGCTAAAGCGGTCAGACTGGTTTATTACGGCGTCGCGCATCTGGTCGGCGGATATATTTTGCTCCAGGCTGTCTTCAGAGCAGTCTTCCGCGGCAGCTTCGATAATAAGCAGTTCAATCTCGGATGTCAGTGTGCTGAGTTTTGAGTTGTTCTCGGCTGAGGCGATGCTGTATTTAACTAATTCCAGGGCGGCCTCATCACTGAGCTTTCTGTCCAGCTTTTCAGAGCTGAAATTCCTGAAAAAGTTAACTGAATCGGCGAGGTTCTTATCGTTAAGTTCAATTACCGAATCAAGCTCGGCAAAGAATTGAAAGAGCTCTCTGAAATCTTCATCGGTGTTATAAAAATGATCAAAGTGACCTTCGCTGCCCAGGATAACTATCTTCAGATCAAGCTCAATTCCGGGAAGAATGAGATTAGGTCTTTTCTCTCCATAATTGCTTCGGGCAGCAGTTCCATCAAGCTGTGCACCGGAGGCTTCCGCGCCTATGACAGTTCGTCCCGTTCGCAGAACCCGCTTCAGCAGTTTCCAGCTTTCTTCCTCTTCAAGCAGATCTTCGGCGTTCAGAAGCAGGATTCCCCCTGCTGAAGCTGCAAGCGAGCCGGCAGTTATTTCGTTTATAGCAGCTGCGTCGCTGCCGAAGAGCCGTTTCGGTATCGGGTTATTTTCAATAATAACAGGAGCATTACTGCCGCTTACAAGAACAGCTGCCTTCCTGCCTGCGGCAGTTTCTTTACTTACGAAATCCTTCGCGCTGCCTGCATCAAGCTCTCTGAGTACAGGTCTCCGGCTGTCTTCGGGGTTTTCGCAGAGGACAAGATCACTGAATCTTCCGGTTTTCATTGATTCTGCAGTCTTCAGGATTGCGGCTTCCCGTTCCGGCGCTGAGGGTCCGCATACAAAAATGTTCATCCCGGTTCCGCGTATGCGCAGACTTGTTTCAAGCGCCTGCAGAGCAAATTTGTCCGTCAGGGAATCGGGAGAAAGGTTTGGTGGTATATTTGAAATGTCTTGCACTGAAAAGCTTAAGTTAATCTCATCAGCGGTTAATTCGCGGGTTTTCATTCAAAGCTGATATTACTATAATCGCAGAATGGAATCAACAGAC
>DMKD01000144.1:0-5791 GCA_003454605.1 Spirochaeta sp.
TTTTTTAATTCATTACTGGCCTTGAGTATGCTGCTGTAGTAAAGCCTGTCAAGATTAGTTTCAATAGTGAATAATCCATCATTTGAGTCTACAACTTTTTGGGAGCTGAAAACAGATCCATAAACCGTATTTTTGAAAACTGCATTGATGTCATCATACATGATGGAATTAATCAGTAGATTCCAATCTATATTTTCATATATACGCTCCCTGAAAACATAGGATGAACGGTATCCTATGGGCCGGTTTTTAATCCGGCTTCCGAACCATAATCTTAAAACGGTCTTAATATTTTCTATTTCAGGTTTCATCGACAGGATATTAATAAAATTATGCAGACTGCCGTCGGTATTTTTAATTACCATTCTGTAGTTTTCTATATGATTTTTAAACAGTTCGAATTCGAGATTTTGTATATCACCGGTAGAATTCCATTTCTCCACGGCTGAATCCCATCCCTGAGAGGAAAGAACCTGGACGGCTGATTCAATATTTTCAGAGTTAATAAGATTATTTTTAAATTCGTCTGTAAGGATTTTGCTTATGCGGGCTCTGAGTTTAGCGTTTATATATCCGTATTCAGAAACTGCTGTCTTTTTCATAACTTCAGTCAAAAATAGTAGTCATAACACGTTTCAATACCTGTTCAGATATTGCATCAATATCGATTTCTATATCGCCGGCTAATGTTTTTGTCCGTTCCAATGCATTTCTATGTTCTGTTTCGGCTTTTTCAACTGTTTCATTAAAACGATTGAGCTCTTTTTCTTTTGCTTCATTAAGTTTTTCGGATATATCTGAATTAATGCTGCTGATTCTTACATTAGCCTGTTCCTGTGCACCAGCAACAATTTTCGCGGCCTTATTTTCTGCTTCCATAATCAGTTTTATGGTTTCCTGCATAAATAACAGTAAATTAAAAGCTGTAACAGTTCAAGTATAAAAATTAGTTTTTTTGCTTTATCATTTTTTTCAGCCGGATTATAATGCGGGTTACGGAGGCTCCTGATTTTGAATATTTCACCCTTTAAATTAAGCATGAATAAAAAAATTGTTTTCAGACCAGGAAGTATTGATGAACTCGCCGATGAGATTAAATTTTACGGTAGCAGCACGGTGCTTTTTATCGGCAGTAAATCGCTTAAAACCGGCGGAAAACTCGAAAGAATAGAGAAATTACTTAAAAAAAATGACATATCATATAAAATTTATAATGTAAACGATGAGCCCAGCCCTGATCTGATAGACAGGATAACAGAGGAACTTCGCGGAGTTGAGCCGGATTCTATTACCGCTGTTGGAGGCGGAAGCGTCATCGACACCGGCAAAGCCGTCAGCGCAATGCTGAAGGAAGAAGGAAGCGTCTGTGATTTCCTTGAAGGTATCGGAGAGCGTAAAACTTCGGGGCAAAAAATTCCTTTTATTGCCGTACCTACGACTGCAGGCACAGGTTCAGAGGCAACCTATAACGCTGTTTTATGCCGGGTAGGAGAACAGGGGTTCAAGAAATCACTTCGTCATAGCAATTATTGTCCTGATGCTGTCATCATTGATCCTGAACTTTATTACGGATGTCCGAGTCACGTCGCTGCATCAAGCGGAATGGATGCCCTTGCACAGCTGATTGAATCTTATCTCTCAACAAAGGCGACTTTCGTTACTGATTTGCTTCTAACCGGTGCGATTGAAGGCATGTTCGAGGCTCTTCCGATTGTGACTTTCGATAGGAATATAGGAGAAATATGCGATATGGACTGCAGCGACGCCTGGGAGAAGATGGCTTACGGAGCCTATATCAGCGGTCTGGCTCTATCTAATTGCGGTTACTGCATTGTGCACGGGATGGCCGGAGCTGTTGGAGGTTTTTTCAAAGCCCCTCACGGTGCAGTATGCGGAAGCCTTCTGGCGGAAGGAATAAAACAGACAATTCTGAAGCTCGAAAAAGAGGACCCGGAATCTCCGTCCCTGCTGAAGGCGGCAAAACTCGGATATATAATAGCTAAAAGCGAGGATATGCTCCCCAAAGAAGCCCGGGCCAGATTCATTCAGATAATCGAATCGATGACGGAAAGTATGAGAATACCAAGGCTTTCAGCTTTCGGAATAACGGAAGAAAGTTTGGCTAAGATAGCATCCGCTTCATCGAATAAGAACAGTCCGATTTTCTTTAATCAGGATGAGATGATTGAACTGCTGATGAATAGACTGTAAATATTTTTTAATTAATTTAACAATACCTCTTGACTTTATGAGCATATGTGCATAACTTATATGTTAAGGAGTAATGATAAAAACACCTCCGTGTATTTTTATCATTTTGAAGTTTGAGAAGCAAAAGCTGACAAGCTTAGCTTTCCAAACTTCACCTCTGCAACCCGCATCCATGCGGGAAGTTCATAAAGGAGAACGTATGCCGAGACCCGAGAAGGATCGAATAGTAAATACACCGCCTCTTTTTAATTCATTTAAACCGACAGGATTTGTTAAAAGCGGTTTAAAACAGGTGATAATCTCACTTGATGAATATGAAGCGATAAGACTAGCCGATAATATGGGGCTGGATCACTCTGAAGCTGCACAGAGAATGGAAATTTCCCGCTCGACATTTACAAGATTAATTGAAAAAGCCAGAAAAAAGGTTTCATCATTCATAATTGAGGGAACCGAGCTCGTTATTGAAGGCGGGAATGTGCATTTCAGGGATAATATAATTAGATGCATGGATTGTGAGCATATGTTTAAAATAAATTTTAATGAAAAGTTCGATAATTGTCCTTCATGCGGATCATCGAATCTTATAGACATGGCGGGCGGATACGGACACGGTAGATGTTGCAGCAAAGGTCCCGGAAATGGAGCAGGAAGAGGATGGCACGGAGGACGCGGATGAAAATAGCAGTAGCAAGCGGCAAAGGTGGTACGGGAAAGACCACACTGTCAATAAATCTATCGAGTTACCTTGCCGAGAATAAAATATTCAAATCTCTCATCCTTGCTGATCTTGATGTAGAAGAGCCGAATTCCGGTTTGTTTATAAATGGGAAAACAGTCGAGACCGTAGAGAAGTATAAGTTTATTCCTGAATGGAATAAAGAGAAATGTACAAATTGCGGACTTTGTGAAAGGGTCTGTAATTTCAACTCGGTTCTTCAGTTTGGGAAAACCATTATGATTCTTCCGGAACTCTGTCACAGCTGTTATGCATGCTCAGAGTTATGCCCCGTTGATGCTCTGCCGATGAAACCCCAACGTATGGGAGAAATGAAATTGGTAGATGCGTCAACTTATACCTTTATTGAAAGCAGGCTTGATATTGGGCAGGAACAGGCCGTGCCGCTTATAGCACAAACTATTGAATACATTGATGAGTATAGTCAATCCTCCGATGATATGGTGATAATAGATTCTCCGCCGGGAACATCATGCCCTGTAATTGAGGTTGCAAAGAACAGTGATTTCATCATCCTTGTGACCGAACCCACCCCCTTCGGTCTTCATGATCTTAATCTTGCTGTTGAGACAATGCGTGAAATAGGCAAAGAATTCGCAGTCGTGATAAACAGATGGGGTATAGGCAATGAGGACGTCATCAAATACTGTGAAGATAATAAAATAAAGATAATTGCCAAACTGCCTAATATGAGGAAGATCGCCGAGATATATTCTGAAGGCAGGCTAATTTATAATGATGTACCTGGGTTCAAAGCGGAGCTGTCCAAGGTTGCTGATTTTCTTGTTGAGCTTAAAAGGAGCAGTAACTGATGAAAGAAATTGTAGTTATATCCGGAAAAGGCGGAACAGGAAAAACATCATTGACGGCATCCTTTGCTGTACTAGGCGGAAAAAATCTTGTTGTCGGTGATTGTGACGTAGATGCCGATGATATGCACCTGCTTTTAAAGCCTGATTACAATGTAAAGGAAAATTTTAAGAGCGGATTATATGCTGAAATAATTCAGGATAAATGTACTGCCTGCGGGAAATGTTTCGAAGTATGCAGGTTCAATGCAGTAACGATAGAAAACGGTGTATACAGAATAGATGAATTAAACTGTGAGGGCTGCGGATACTGTGCAGAGGTATGCCCTGAGAAGGCAATACCAATGATACCGGCAGCGGTAGGCAGTGTGTTTAAGTCAAATATTAAAACCGGTGCTACGATGATACATGCAAGGCTTAAACCAGGTGCGGATAATTCAGGAAAGCTTGTTGCAAAGGTTAAGCAGGATGCTAAAGCTGCGGCAGTAGAGATGGGCCTTGAAATGATTCTTATTGATGGTTCTCCCGGAATAGGCTGTCCGGTTGTATCATCGCTGACGGGGGCTGATTATGTAATTCTTGTGACTGAGCCTACCCCTTCAGGCATTCACGATCTGAAGAGGGTTTATGAACTTGTTAAAAAATTCAAAATCAGAGCCGGGCTGATAATAAATAAAAATGATCTGAACTCTGCCCTTACCGAAGAACTTAAGAAGTATGCGGAATCAGAAAACATAAATGTATTAAGCCTCCTGCCCTACAACGAGGATTTTACAAAAGCAATAACCGCTGGAATCACAGCTGCGGAGTTTACCGAAAGTGAAATCAGCGGATTTGTAAAGGACGCCTGGGTGAAGGCTAAAATAGATATTTATAAGGAGAAATAAATTATGAAAATTGTATTTACAGCGAAAGGCGAAGACTGGGAATCACAGATTGATCCCCGATTCGGGAGAACCGATTATTTTTTCATGCTGAATGAAGAGACTGAAGAAATAAAAACAGTCGATAACAGAGCCATCGAAAACGCGGCACATGGAGCAGGACCGCAGACTGCAAAAAAACTGTTTGAGATGGAACCGGATGTTTTAATCACCGGTAACGGCCCCGGAGGAAATGCTGCAGCAGTTCTTCAGAAAGCTGAGCTTAAAATATTCACCGGTGCACAGAATATGACATTGAAGGAAGCATACAGTGCCTATAAAGACGGCAAACTGGCTGCTTTTTAATTACATAACGGTATAGGAGGTATCATATGCCAATGGGAAACGGAATGGGTCCTAACGGAATGGGCTCGAGAACTGGACGAGGAGCAGGATACTGTAACGGTTTTAATGCTCCGGGTGCTTACAATCGGGGCGGTCGCGGAATGGGCCGCGGAGCTGGTAACTACATAGGCCGCGGCGGACGCGGTGGATTCCAAGGCGGTTTTGGCGGCGGATTTGCAGGCAGAGGCGGTTTCGGAGGCGGTGGTTACATACCGCCGCAGCAGCTTTCATCGGATGAGATGCTGCAGGATGAAGCTGAATTTTTGGAAGCCAGACTGAAAGCGGTTCGTGAACAGCTTAAAGACACCGAAAAAGACTCTGAATAAGTCCTGAGTTCGAAGGAGCCCTCCGGCAATTTACCGGATCGCTCCTTTTTAATATTTAAAAAGTTCTTTCAGCTCCGATTTGGTGAATTTATAATCCGTATTACAGTTATGACATACCGTTGTAACAGGAAAAGGACCATTTTCATAAATCTCCCGCTTGTCTTCTTCCTTGAGTCCCTTTAAATAGGTACTGAATAATTCTTGATTACAGCTGCATTTAAAATCGATGTTCCGCGTCCCGATAACATTCGGAAAGAAATCACCGAAAGTTTCGCTTATGATTTCCGAAAGCCCGATACTTTCGGAAAGACTCTTTCCTATAGACGGCATAGAAGTCAACGCTTCCTGTATTAATTCTGCTTCATCATCAACCGCAGCGTCAGCTGCAGTTTTATCCGCCGTACCGCCTTCTTCAGGCATCTTCTGGATGAATACACC
>DMKD01000144.1:5951-6107 GCA_003454605.1 Spirochaeta sp.
ACTGATAAAAATCCGGGACCGAACAGCATCGAAAGATTAAGGCTTTCAGGGGGTTTATCAAGCGGAAAGGGATTATTTTTCAGATATCCGCGCACATGCCCGTCTGCGCTTACCTCGACATTGATGCCCTTAATAGGACCTCCGCACTCAAAGACG
>DMKD01000216.1 GCA_003454605.1 Spirochaeta sp.
CTTTTTCCAGTAGAAGATGAACTACAGTTGTACCGCTTTTCTCATACATCTCCCGGCCCTGGACTTGGTGGTCTTCAAAGACCAGCGGAGATTCTGCTAATAATCTGACTTGCATAAGCATCCTCCATTACATCTGTGGTAACCTTTTCAAAAATTCCCGATTTTTGAAAAGGTTCTTATATATTAATTATAATCACATTCTTGCCATAACACCAAAACTTTTCATTAAATAATGCCAAACTTTCATAATTTTTGTATACTTGACCTAGGATATTCAACGGAGTTCAAAATGATTGAAAACAAAGAAGAAGCTTATAAAAGAGGTATGTCCCTCGAGGACATTAGGAAAACAGCAGCCGGATGACTGCAAAACCCTAAATGAAAAGCCGTAAACTCGATCTTGGAAAAGATTCAATAGTGAAAATATTTATTCATTATGCCGTCCCGTCGGTTTTGGGCCTGCTCACAATGTCTACGGCACAGATAATTGACGGAATATTCATTGGGCGCTTTGTGGGTGCTGAAGGACTGGCAGCAATTAACCTTGCATGGCCGCTTGTTATGGTATTCTCAGGCATCAGTTTGATGATAGGCATCGGCGGCTCTACCCTCGCCAACATAGGCCGGGGAGGAGGCGATGATCAGAAGGCCGATAATCTGTATACCATAACTATTCTTGCACTGGCGGTTTTCAGTGCTATTGTGGTGATGCTTGGCCTTGGGATGCTGAGATTTATCCCATTAATCCTCGGTGCCGATGACAGTATAGAGCTGCTCGTACAGAATTATCTAGGAATTATCCTGATCTTTGCTCCTTTGTTTATGATGACATTCACTCAGGATCTGTTTATCCGTGGAGCAGGTCACCCGGTATTCCCGGTTATTGTTATGATACTAGGTTCAATTACAAACATCATTTTTGATTTTCTGCTTGTAGTACAGTTCGGTCTGGGCATAAAAGGAGCAGCCTGGGCTACAGGGACTTCACAGGTAATTCCCTTTGTCGCCATGCTTTTCTTTCTTATATTCAAAACCGACTGGAAGTTTGTGAAGCCTGTTTTCCGGATCAGGGAATTTGCCCGAATGTGCTATAACGGAGTTTCAGAATTTGTCGACGAAACTTCAATCGGAGTATCAGTCTACATCTTCAACCTCGTTTTGATGAACAGGATTGGCGCACATGGCGTAGCAGCCTACAGCATTGCGGCATACACTGGTGAGATATTCGGTATTACCTTCTTTGCTACCGCCCAGGCAATCCATGCAGGTGTAAGCTTCAACAAGGGCGCCGGCGAAATAAAGAGGATAAAGGGATTCAGAAACCTTGCACTCTTCACTAATCTAGGACTCGGCATCATAGCTTTCGTGCTGCTGCAGATCTTCAGAGAGCAGGCTGCAGCCATATTTGTAAAGGACCCCGACGTAATCGCCCTTGCATCAGAGATAACCTTCTACTACAGCTTTGCGATGATTCTGATGGGATTAAATATTACAGCCGCAATGTTTTTTACCGCAATTGACAAGCCGGCTCAATCGGCGTTGATTGCAATGTCACGCAGTCTGGTAATGCTTCTCATCGGTTTGCTAATACTTCCGATGCTCTTCGGCAATACCGGCATATGGCTTGCCTTCCTTTTCGCCGAGACAGTAACTCTACTGCTCGCAATATTCTTTTTCCGTCGCGATAGAATGTAGACTAAAATAGTCATTTTATATTATTATTGAGCCTCACTTAAGTGACGACAATAAACTAAGGAGACCATAATGGTTAAGGTAGGATTCATCGGATGGAGAGGCATGGTCGGCTCAGTCCTGATGGAAAGAATGCTTTCTGAAAAAGATTTTAACGGCTATGAACCGCTTTTCTTCTCAACTTCACAGGCCGGACAGAAAGGGCCTGACATCGGTGTTCCGGTACCCCCTCTGGCAGACGCTTTTGACATAAACAGTCTGTCGGCAATGGACATCATTGTAACGGCACAGGGTGGTTCCTACACAAAAGAAGTTCATCCAAAGCTCAGAGCCGCAGGCTGGAAGGGTTACTGGATCGATGCAGCATCAACTCTCCGAATGGAAAGCGACAGCATTATCGTACTTGATCCGGTCAACAGATCTGTAATTGATAATGGGCTTAGCTCAGGCGTTAAAGATTTCATCGGCGGAAACTGTACCGTTTCTCTGATGCTGATGGGCCTCGGCGGACTCTTCGAGAAGGGACTTGTAGAGTGGCTTACCTCAATGACATATCAGGCGGCTTCTGGTTCAGGTGCGAAAAACATGCGCGAACTCGTCAAGCAGATGCAGGTTCTCGGCGGTATTTCTCCCGATTTAGATAACCCGGCCTCAGCCATCCTCGATCTCGACCGGACTATTACTGCTGCCCTGCGTGATGGAAGTCTCCCGGTTGACAACTGGGGCGTACCCCTTGCCGCAAGCCTCATCCCCTGGATCGACTCTCCCATGGAGAACGGTCAGACCAGGGAAGAATGGAAGGGCATCTCCGAGACAAACAAGATTCTTGGCCGCGAAGATTCACAGATACCCATTGACGGACAATGCGTCAGAATCGGCTCGATGCGCTGCCACAGCCAGGCATTCACAATCAAGCTTACAAAGAACGTTCCGTTGAACGAAATTGAAGACATCATTGCTTCACATAACCAGTGGGTTAAGTTCGTTCCGAACGAGAAACCTGCGACCCTGGCGTCACTTACTCCGGCAGCAACCACAGGTACACTGACCATTCCTGTCGGCCGCGTTCGAAAGATGAACCTCGGTGACGATTATTTGACAGCCTTCTCGGTAGGTGATCAGCTTCTCTGGGGAGCAGCCGAACCGGTTAGGCGAATGCTGAAGATTGCTCTTGAGCATGTGGGTTGATATTGAACACAGCTATTTTAAGGCCGCTCAAGCATAGGTTGAGCGGCTTTTTAAATTCTTGTTTACATCAAAGAGATTCTTGAGTTATCCGTTCATGTTAAGGTTTCTGAAGTTTCTTATGCTGATATTATCAGAATCGTATTCAAGTTCACCATCATAAATTAGAACCCCGTTATTACTTTCACCTGTTAATTTTCTGAAATATCTAATACTTTTCAGAAAATCCTCGCTGTATGTTCTTGAAGATTTGATTTCCATCGGAATATATGCAGTACCATCAGGAAGCAGGAGATCAACCTCATTTTGATGATGGTCTCTGAAAAAGTACAGCCCCGGTTCATAGCCTTCATTAAATCTTGCTTTATAGATATCTGCAACAACCATATTTTCAAACAAACTGCCAAAGACAGGATCTCGCTCAAGCTGTTCCTCTCTTTCAATTCCCAATAGATATACCGCCAATCCCACCTCCGTGAAATATATCTTCGGAGACTTTGTCAATCGTTTACCATAATTTCTGAAAAAAGGCGGCAATCTGAAAATAATAAAAGAGGCTTCCAGTACACTTAACCACCTTTTTATTTGGGGCGCACTAATGCCCACCTGGTTAGCAATGCTGTTGTAGTTAAGTTCCTGTCCCACTCTGCCAGCTAGAAGTTTCATAAAAAGTTCAAAAGCCTGCTGGTTTTCAATTGCTATTAGCTTTCTAACATCTCTTTCCACATATGTCTGAAAATAATCTCGATAATATCTATGAGGTCTTATGTTCTGGTCATGCAGTCTGGGCATAAAACCGTTAATGAGCAATGCGGTTCTTTCACTTTTTATATAATCTGAATTCATCTCACTCAAAGCAAACGGCAGCAAAGTGAGTATTGCTGTACGTCCTGCAAGAGATTGAGAAACCGCTTCTCTTAAACTAAGCTGATGACTGCCGGTCAAAACGAACATGGCTTTCTTTTGCGGATATTCATCAACAAGTACCTGAATCCATGAGAGTAATTCAGGTACATTCTGAATTTCATCTATGATGACAGGCGAGGGGTACATTTTAAGAAAAGTTTTCGGATCATTAATAGCCAGGCTTCGATGTTCCGGATTTTCAAGGTTTACATATGAATAATTCGGGAAACACATTTTCGCAAGTGTAGTCTTTCCAGATTGGCGTGGACCTATTATTGTGATAACCGGATATTCACCTGCTGTCCGAAGTAATTCAACCTCAATATTTCGTTTTATCATCTCGGACAATTATAATCACAAAGTTTATATTTGTCCAGAATATTATTTGAGCATATTCATTGTTTTAGCCTGGTCAAACAGCAGCTTATAATAATTATCAAGCAGCTCTATATCTTCAGTGATCGCTTCATCCGGCCTTATTTCATTCACCTCATGCAAAAGGTTCCGCTGTGCATTAGCCAGCTGAATTGCCGCAAGATAATTCCTGTTAATATTCACGAGGTTTGATATTTCCTGAAGGATCAGAGGAGTATTCTGAATAACAAAATCACTGAATACATAGTTATTCACCTTATCATCTTGACAGACTGCCGAGAATCGAAATATTTATTGAAGCTGAGCCCGATATCTTAAGACCAATACCCCGCAAAATACTTCCTGTAGCAAGCGTAACAAGAAGTAGTAATCAGATAGCCGACTATTGTCGAAATCAGAAACATACTGCGGCCTACTGAGATATCAATTCCCACAACAATCAATACAAATATCATTCCGACAACTGAGGTCCCCAGTGGAGAAGCCTGTTGAAGTATCAGGAATAGATTCTCAGCAGTAAAAAAACGACTATTTGATAATAAAAAAAACCCAACCAGTATGAGAAAAACGATGAAAATGCCATACTTAGCCGGCACCGAGAAAGTGTCATTGCTGCGTTTCAATTTTAATGTAATCATAATATTAACCCTTGTCCTGTAGAGCCAATTATAGGATCTTTTCCTGATCTTAATCAGCTTTCTGAATATCTCCTGTAATCTCCCTGTCGTGCATCACAAGGATTCGGTCGCATGTACCTACCAGCTCTTCAATTTCTGATGATATGAATTATACCGTAGATCCGCTTTTAGCGAGATTGGAGATAATTGAATAAATTTCAAACTTGGCTCTTACATCCACGCCCCGAGCAGGCTCAGCCAGGAGAAATATCCTTGGCTGATTCATGACCCATTTACCGAATACGACCTTCTGCTGGTTGCCTCCGGACAGACTGTTTACGAGTTGGATCTTATATTCAGCAAGCCCTATGTATCTCTTTTTCTTTTTCATCGATAACACCCATCCGTTGGTGATTTGCGTCATTTTCACAAGACTCAGATTGTCATCTACAGAAATAGTGTAAAGAAATTTCCTGCTATGGTAATTTTACGAACCTATTTTTACCAATTTTGGTTATATTACGAACGTACTATTGACAAATCCACACTCATAATGCATGATTTAATCATGAAAAGATCAGCCTATAAAAAATTACTGACATGGAAAATCAGTGATAATAGAAAACCATTATTGGTTCAGGGGGCACGGCAGGTCGGGAAAACATATTTATTAAAAGAATTCGGCAATAATGAATATAACCAGATGGTCTATTTGAATTTTGAAGAAGATAAATCCTTGGGATTATTTTTTAATCAGAATTTGAACCCCTCAGATATTATCAAATCAATTGAATTGTATAAAAACATAAAAATCAATCCGGAAGAAACACTCATTATCCTCGATGAAATACAAGAATCCAAAAACGCTCTTACTTCTCTGAAATACTTTAATGAACAATGCCCTCAATATAATATAGTTGCAGCGGGATCATTATTGGGGGTTGTTCTATTATCGGACACCTCATTCCCTGTTGGGCAGGTCAATTTACTGGAGCTGTTTCCATTTACTTTTGTAGAATTCCTTGAAGCATTAGGTCATCATAATTATGTTGATCTAATCAAATCACTTGATTGGAATACTGAAATTATGGAACCCTTTCATAACAAACTTATTGAAATTTTAAAACTATATTTCATCATCGGGGGCATGCCGGAAGCGATTGATATATATATTAATTCAGACCAGCTGAATGATGTCCGACATGGACAACTGGAAATATTAAAAACATATACCTATGATTTTGCTAAACATGCCAAAGCTATTGATATACCAAGACTTAACCTGGTTTGGGAAAGCATCCCGAAATACCTTGGACGAGAAAATAAAAAATTTGTTTTTTCAAAATTGAAAGAAGGCGCCAGAGGAAGAGATTATGAGTATTCTCTAACCTGGCTAAAGGCCGCAGGTCTCATACATTTCAGCCATAACGTTAATTCACCAAAATTCCCTTTAAAGCATTACACGGAAAATGGATTTAAAGTTTATTACCATGACACAGGCCTGCTTGCAGCTGCCAGCAATTTACCTCCGAAGACCATTCTTGAAGGAACTAGCCTTTTCGTTGAATTCAATGGAGCTCTTGTGGAAAACTATGCAGCTCAGGAACTTAAAGCTAACCACCTCAACGATCTTTTCTACTGGACCAATTATAATGGGAAAGCTGAAATTGATTTCCTCTTTGAAAAATTCCCCTCAATATATCCGCTGGAAATAAAAGCCGGAATAAATTTAAAAAGCAAAAGTCTTCAATCTTACAATGAAAAATACGAACCGGAGCTGTTGATTCGAAGCAGTCTTCAGAACTTAAAGAAAGATGACAAAACTTTAAATATCCCCTTATATGCATTATCAATTATTGATAATTTAGTATAAAGCTCAATCCCCGATATTACTCCCCAGAAACCTTCGCCCTGCTTCAAAAAGAACGTCTTTTTCTCTAAAGAAAATCAGATCTATAAGAGACAATTAAATCATAAGAAAGCTCATAATTCCTTAAAAAGGAGAGATAGATTTTTATTTACTCTGATTTTCAAGCTTTGCAGAAAAGCAACCGATCATTTGACTCTTGTTCAACCCTCAACTCTTCTTGATTGGCAACGCAGATTTGTGAAGAATTTCTGGACT
>DMKD01000244.1 GCA_003454605.1 Spirochaeta sp.
TTCTCAAAAGGCAGCAGATTTTTGACTAAACTGGTGAAAAGCGGGCTAGGGCTTTGAGAATACTCCATCAGCTCCCCGTCCTTATAGGCAGCAAGGAATTGTACTGTAGCTGCCAGAAGTATTCCGGTACTGAAACCATGCGGTACAAGTTTAGTTCCGTTCATTTCTGCAAGGTCGCCGATTTTCTTTATTTCACTAATACCGCCGCAGCGGGTGATATCCGGCTGGACAATATCCGGCTGAGCATATTTTAGAAAATCATTGAACTCATATCGGGTTGTTAACGATTCTCCGCCGGCAAGCTTTGCACCGGTAAGCCCCGATAGTTTCTTATAGCCGTTCATATCATCAGCAAGCACCGGTTCTTCAATCCAGTTTAAATTGAGATTTTCAATTCTTTTAAACATTCCTGCTGCACGGCCATAGGTATTCCACTTGGAAGCAAGGTCAATCTGCAGCTCAAAATCTTCACCCAATTCCTCTCTTACAGCCTTGATAATTTCATAATCAGCATTGTCATCATCGCCAAGTATTCCCCCGCCGAATTTCAGACTTGTGAAACCCTGCTGCTTTAATTGTCTTGCAATTAAGCTGCTTTCTTCAGGTGTATCAGCTGGAATGAAAGTACCGTAAGCTCGAATTTTATCACGATATTTTCCTCCCAGCAGGATGTGTATCGGCTCCTCGTAGTATTGGGAAGCAATATCCCATAATGCAATATCAATAGCACTCAATGCATGAATCCCTGCACCTCTTCTTCCGAGATAATTAGACCCCCAGTACATCTTATCCCACAGTTTTTGAATTTCTAATGGATTCTCACCTATTAAAAGTTTTTTCAGGCCATAGCAATATAGGTTTGAGTCCGGGGCTTCGATTACTGCTTTTGCTACGATGGGCGAGGTGTCGCTTTCACCGATACCAATAATGCCGGTGTCTGTAATAACCTTTACGAGGACAGCATCTTCTCCCCATTCACAGGTTTCATCCATAGCTGGCACTCTTAGACAGATTACCTGGATGTCTTCAATTTTCAATATTTTCTCCTTTTCCTTTGATTGCTTATCATACGCAATATGTATGCCAGAAAAAGTTGTCAAGCGCAGTTTTTACGATAAATTATTGCAATAAGGTTAAATCTATATATACAATAGAGTTATCTACAAAACTCAATTATAATGGCAATTTGTATATTCTAAATAAAAAGAATATTATTTAGTAATTGAGTTCATTTAAACTCAGATTGTGAGTTTTTTTAATTATAACTGCATAAGATATTTCTTGATATCAGAGAACTTGTTTGCTACAATCTTTCTTTGAACAGCTATCCTTAATAATTCAAATAGAAGGGCGTGTTTTGGAGAATTCAAAGTTAATTACCGGACTCGAGTATGACTTATTCTTTAGTCTTATAGACAATATGTATGATGAAGTATTGGTTTATGATAATAATTACAAAATTGTATATATTAACCAGGCATGTTCGAGACATTATTCATGCCCTCCTGATGCAATGATCGGAAAATCATTTTTTGATTTTGTAGATGATCACTGGTGGGCACCTTCTATATTGCCTGTAGTGTATGAAAAGAAAAAAGGGTTTGCGATAAAACAAGGAACCCGCACCAACTGTGAGCTTCTTACAATTGCAGTCCCGCTTTTTGATGATAATAATGAAATTAAATATGTTGTAATGAATGTTCGAGATAAGCTTAAAGATATCGAGTTATATAATCCGCACTATATTTTTCATTCGGAAATCAACGAAAAGATTGATATTCCAATCGCTGAAAGTGAAGATATGAAACATGTGCTCAAACTTATCAATAAAATGGGTAATCTTGAGACAACCTGCATATTTACCGGAGAATCTGGTACCGGCAAAACTTTAATTGCAAAGTATATGCACTCTATCGGTTCCAGATCCAATAAACCGTTTGTAAATATAAATTGTGCATGTATACCTGAAGAGCTTATTGAATCAGAACTATTTGGTTATACGAAAGGAGCCTTTTCCGGTGCAAGCGCTACTGGGAAAAAGGGACTTATTGAAGCAGCAGATTCAGGAACTCTATTTCTGGATGAGATCTCGGAATTATCGTTTTCGGCACAGGCCAAGCTACTGAATGTCATACAGGATAAGGAATATCTTCCGATTGGGGCTATAAAGCCTGTGACGGTTGATGTAAGAATAATACTCGCCACTAATAAAAATCTTCAAAACATGGTAAAATCCGGTACTTTCAGAGAGGATTTGTACTATCGAATTAATATCATTGATATTTATATTTCGCCGCTAAGAAAAAGACGAACTGACATCAAACCTTTGCTTGATTACTTTATAAAGTTTTTTAATGATAAATATGGAACAAATAAGAAACTTACAGACAAAGTCATTGAGATTCTAATTAACTATAATTGGAAAGGAAATGTACGTGAGCTGAAACATCTGATTGAGAGGATCACTGTAACAATTGATAGTGAGATTATTGATCAGACATTGCTTCCCAAGAATGTTTTTGAGATTGAGGATGATTATATTTCAAATCCCGATAGTAATGTTGGAGAAACCGACTATACATCGGCAATGGAAAAGTATGAGGCCACTTTTGTACGGAGAATCTATGATCAATGTAGTTCATCACGAAAACTCGCTGAACAGCTAGGGGTGAGTCAGACAAAAGCAAACAACCTCATAAAAAAATATATAAAATGAGTCTATGACTTATTGTTTAGGTGGTGATTCAACGAATTTTAAAATAATCATCAATAAGCCTTGATATCTCATCGATATCCACGGGTTTAATAAAAAAACCCAGAGGCTTCACAACCATTGCTCTGTCTTTGATATCGTCAATTTCATAGCCGGTGAGAAATATCACGGGCAGAGCCGGGTTTGTTTCTTTGATTTCAATTGCAAGATCAATACCGTTATCATCATCAGAAAGCAGAATATCAGCTAGAAGAATATCCGGAGCTTCTGCGAAATAAATCGCATTAGCCTGCTCGGCATTTGCCGATGTTTCACAGACAGAATATCCTTCACCTGAAATTTTCGCCTTAAGCATCATTGCTATAAGCGCGTCATCTTCGATAATCTGAACTTTAATATCCTTTCGGCTGCTGTATTCTTTCATACATCTGAATTCTATACAATTTAAGGACAGAAATCAAATTCAGAGTGAAATAAATTTATAGATAGGTACGCATCAGGCTGAGGGCCTGCGGGCGGTAACCTCCGCCGAACATGTTGAAGTGATTTAGAACATGATAAAGGATGTAGAGATTCGTTCGCTCGCGCCAATCCGGTTTTAGAGGGAATTCAGCATCATAGGAGGAATAAAACTCTTCGGTAAATCCACCGAATAGCCTTGTCATACCCAATTCCATCTCGCGGTGACCGTAGTAGACTGCCGGATCTATCAGCACAGGACCGCCGTCCGGACCGCTTATTACATTGCCGGCCCACAAATCGCCATGAATAAGACAGGGGGCTTCTTCTGTCCCGGCTAAAAGCTCGGGAACGCGTCGACGAAGCTGCTGCCAGCCTTCACTAAGCTGCTCATCGGCGGCCCGTTCAATCTGAAAATCAATTCTGTTTTCAATAAAAAATCCTGACCAATCGGTCATGCAGCAGTTTTTCTGAGGTATCGAGCCGATGAAATTATCTTCAAAAAAACCGAATTCCTTTGCCGTCGCCGCCTTATGCATTCGGGCCAGATCACGGCCTAGGAGGGTCTGAAAATCACGACATCGCGGAGCCTGCTCGATAAACCTGAGTACCAGATAGTGCTCATCAAAATTAATAAGCTCAGGCAGTTTTACAATACCGCTCTCAGCCAATGCACTAAGACCATGTGCTTCAAGCCCGGGCAGTCCGCGGTCAGAGTACTGTTTTACAAAATATT
>DMKD01000067.1 GCA_003454605.1 Spirochaeta sp.
CGAAGTCGTCCATATCAGTGTCTTTAAGATCCTGGATTTTATAGCGGTTGTCGGGGATCTCCTGCAGCGGCACCGACATGCCGAAATTACCCTGAACAACGTTAAGCCCCAATAGCGGCGGACGGGCTCGTTTACAGCCGGTAAAGGTGCCCATGACTATATTAGCTCCCCGGTGCATGAACTCAAGTGCCGGAACTGCAATCTCAAAATCTTCAAAGTCCCAACCGGCAATCAGAAGCATACGCTTACCCGCCAGAATACCCTTGCGGGGATCTTTATAATCCGGAGAAAAATATCGGCAGAGGGTGCTGATGAACTCTGGAGTGTCTACTGTATCGCGTGCGGTGAGAACTCTATCGTCTATAACCACAGGAGAGCCCGTGAAATTGGATGTTTTTTTCAAAATAAAAGCGACCTGTTCATTACCTGTACAGTTCTTATCTTTTGTAAGACCTACAGTAAGCATCGGAATTATTCCGCCTCCGATTCCGCCTATGACGGCACCGTTTCCGTATGCGTTTATCAGCAGGTCCTGCACTTCTTTCTCGGTACACATAATATCGCCTGAAGGCCCGCCGAGAATAATGAGGGCGTCATAATCCTTATAATCAGCATCATAAACCGATTTTGAATCGTCGGCCTTTTCACCGCCGCCTACGGGTATCGGATCAACAGTCAGCCCCCAGAGGCCTACAACGCCCTTGGTTGTAATATTCGGACGGGTCCATTTCCAGGTTACGCGATCAACAAGCAGATACTCAAGCCTGCCGCCGAGCTCGCCAATATATGAAGCAACATAATATGCCTGGAAATCGCTGAACTCGGTCGCCACTATACAGCCGATCTTCTTACCGGCAAGCGGACCAGTATCTTTATTATCCCCGCCCTTTGGGCCGGTCCAGAGGGTCGCTCCGTCCTTTACTTCGATGTTAATTCCTCTTGATTTTACAAGCTCAAGATAATCCGCAGCGGGATCGTAGGTATTAGCCATTCATCAGTCTCCTTCCATTAACAATTTAATATCTATTTTAATGCAAGAAGCGTGCCAGAGAACTTTAAGAAGTATAATTGTTTCTATTGTGAAGATTTAGATAAGCCTATCGATAATCTGAATTTGTTTCTGTTTACTTTTTCTACATACTTCATCGGTAAACTGTGTAAATTGTAAACACCTCTATTCAACATCTGCCTGCGGCAGCTCAATCGTGAAGCGGCAGCCGCCTTCGGTATTTACAGCCTTAATGGTTCCGCCGCTCTTCGTAATTATCGAATAACAAAGTGAAAGCCCGAGTCCAATGTTTTTAGAATCTGCGCTCTTTGTAGAGAAGAAGGGGGTAAATACCGAATCCATTTTATCAACAGGGATTCCCGGACCATCATCCTCAATTTCAATCACTGAAACTGCCGCTCCCTCCCGATCCTGCAATGATAAAGTTATAATGACATTCCCGCCGTCACCTGTAGCCTCGCAGGCATTCTTAATGAGATTTACCAGAACCTGCCGAAATTCATTCTTGTTCATGTTAATAATCAGGGGGTCGGCCTGTATATCTACAGAAAACTTGATATTGCCGTAGATATCATTTTTATGAATAAGCCTGATATAGTTCTCAATCATGGTGTTGGCATCAAACTCTTCCGAGTTGGCAACATTTGTCTCAGAGAAGGTAACCAGCCGTGAAACAATCTGCGTTATGAAATCAAGTTCTTCTTTTAAATCACCAAGGGGGCCAAGCAGTTTTTCATCATCGATGCTGTTTCTTATAAAATGCAGATAATTTAAAACAATCTCAAGTGAATTATTAATCTCATGCCCCACTCCGGCGGCAAGCAGCCCAATTGACGAGAGATTTTCAGAAAGCATTATCTTCTTCTGCAGGCTATAGTAATCGGTGACATCTTCAATGATTAGAATATGACCGACATTGTTCACACCGTCATATATCGGAACAACCTTGAGGGTATTAATTGAGTAGTGACTGCCGATTGTTATCGGAACATCAAAAAAGGACTGTGTTTCAGTCGAATCAAGAGAGGCCATAATCAGCTTGTAGACATCATTTTTCTGTTCAGAAAAGATAAAACTTATATTACGATACAGATAAGCTTCCCGGCTAATCTCAAAATGACGTTCGAAAGAGCGGTTGGCCATAATAATTTTAAACTCCGGATCAATAACTGCAAGATTGATCGGAAGAGTATTTAGAATTGCCTCGTTAAATTTGAGAAAATGATAAAACTCCGACTGCAGTTCTGACAGTTTCACCTTTTCAACCGTTTCAGTATAAGCCAGACGAATAATGTTCAATTTATCTATACTGTCAACAGGACCGGTGAAAAGAATTTCTCCGTTTCGAAGAATGCTCACCTTATCGGCAAAATCATAAAGCTTTTCAATATCATGGGTTATGAACAGCACTGCCATGCCCCTGCGCTTTAGACGATGGAAAAGAGCTGTGAAAATCTTTGAATACTCCGAGCCGAGCTTCATGAAGATCTCATCAAGAACAAGGATATCAGGCTTCTTTTCAATCTGTCTGATAAGCTCAACTGCAGTGTACTCAGAAGATTTCAGCTCTTTTAATCGTTTGTCGAGATCTATTTTAAGACCGTATTCCTCTAAAACTGCTTCAGCCATTCTGTGAATTTTCCGCCGGGACATGAAAAATCCGGAATATGCCCGGTCATTATCGAAGAAAAGATATTCCCAGACCAGGAAATTTTCATTGGCAACCCGGTCCTGATGTACCATACAGGCAACTGAGGAATCCTCACGTATAATCCTTCCCGATGACGGCTTCAGAGCTCCGCTGATAATTTTACCGAGAGTGGATTTTCCACTGCCGTTCTCTCCCAGTACGGCATGAATTTCGCGGCTGCAGATATCGAGAGACAAATTCTCCAAAACCTGACTATAATTTGTGCTGAAGCTGATATCTTCAAGCCTGAGAACGCGCGGGTAGAGATCAGGCGTCACCGATGCCATATCGCTCCAGCTTGTTATAAAGAGTTTTTCGGCTCATCTTCAACTCATCAGCCGTCTTAGTCTTATTATTCTTATTCTTTAAAAGGGTTTTAAGAATCAGCTGCTTCTCCATTTCTTCACGGATATTTTCTGCGGGCAGGATCTTCTCGGCCTTTTGCTGCATTCCAAGCGGCAAATCATCAACTCCGATCTCAGTTCCTGCAGATACTGCATATGCATACTGCACAGTATTTTTCAGTTCGCGAATATTACCGGGCCAGTGGTAATCAAGGAAAAGCCCCAGCACCTTTTGAGAAAGCTTCTTTTTTTCACCATCCTTGCCGCAGTAATCACTGATAAAATGATCAGCTAACAGCGGTATATCTTCTTTTCGTTCGCGTAGAGGCGGAAGTTTAATTACAGCAGTACTCAGTCGATAAAAAAGATCTTCCCGAAAGTCCTTTCGCTCAATCAATTCCTGCAGATTCTTGTTCGTTGCCGCTATAAAACGTACATCAACGGTTATTGTTTTATTTCCGCCGATTCGTCTCACTTCTTTATTCTGAAGAGTCCGCAGAATCTTCGACTGAATAGCAAGCGACATATCGCCTATCTCGTCCATAAAGAGATTACTGCCTTCGGCCCTTTCGAAAATTCCCTGATAATCCGAATTAGCCCCGGTATATGCACCCTTATTATGACCGAACAGCTCATTATCCAGAATACTCTCCTGAAAAGCCGCACAGTTGATCTTCTGAATACAGGATTCTCTGCGGGGAGAGTGCTCATGGATATAATCAGCAAGCACCTCTTTGCCGGTTCCGTTTTCGCCGAGAATCAGTATCGGCAGTTCGGTTGCCGCAAGCTTTCGCGATTTTGCCAAAAGTTTTAAAAGTTCGGGGTTTTTTGTTATAAAATTACCCATCTCAGCACAGCTTCCGTCGTCGAGACCGGATGACTGCCCATCGGCCAGAGCCGGTTCAATGACCTTCAGAAGCAGATCAAAATCGACGGGTTTCTGAATGTAATCCCATGCTCCGATTTTTATCGTATCTACTGCCGATTCAATTGAACCGTATCCGGTAATCATTATTACCGGAATATTCCTCTGCAGCGACATTATATCCTTCAGAAGCCCTCTGCTGTCTTCATCACCAAGCATCAAATCGAGGAGGATGAGATCGTATTTATTATTTTTAACACTTTCAAGAGCAGTCGCACTGTCGTTCGCCCAGGCGACCTTGTAGCCAATCTGTTCAAAATTTATTGCGAGACTTTTGCATACTTTGACCTTGTCGTCGATGATAAAAATTGTGCTCATAATGTTACGTATTTATACACACCCTTCCTTCAAACCGTATAAAATGGTGACACTGAATTATCAATGTTAAACTATCATCTGTCAAGCTAAATGGCTGAAGCGTCTTAACTTCTTGTACAACAAAGATTTACTTGCATACATTCCAGGCATCCCCCTTTTTGGCATATAGTTTGCATATAATATTTATTATATTAATAATTATTCGGAGGCTTAAATTGGCACTTAAGACAATGAAAGCGGGCGTGATGGTTGAACCCCGTAAAATCATAGTGAAAGAAGTAAATCTGCCTGAATTCGGTGATAACGATGTACTTATCAAGGTTAAGTACTGCGGCATTTGCGGTACCGATATCCATATCTACAATGGAGTCTACAGCAGGGATAAGCTGCCTCTCATTCCCGGACATGAGTTTGTAGGCACAATAGAGGCTGTGGGGAAAAATGTTAAGGGCTGGAAG
>DMKD01000092.1 GCA_003454605.1 Spirochaeta sp.
TGCATCGGGGAGGCTGAGGCTGATGTCCTGATATCATTCTGAGCCCAACCCCTATCTGAGAGATCATTGTCCTCAAAATTGGTCTTAAAATTAAAATAAACTCCGAATGCCGGAATTAAAGCCGACGCATCACCGGCTATCAGTTCGACCAGATCTGCTGTTGATGAAAACTGCAGTCCGGCGAAATCAAACAGTGACAGATCCGCACCTATATTCAGCCTTATATTAGAAAATGTCGGAAATGATATATCCGAATTCATTCCGAAAACAATATTTTCTTTATCTATCAGGTCAAAACTGATACCTCCGCCGAGATTGAATACCGACGGATAATCAGTAGTAGTAAAACCTGAATATCCGAGCTCACCTAGCACAACGCCCCAGCTCATATTCTTCATAAAACCAAGATCGCCTTCATCCTTGATAAAACCGAGATCGGCAGAAAGAGCCCAACTTTCTCCAAATCCCGAATTCAGAGCGATTCCGGTCAGCAACCCCGGATAGAGTTCCTTCGCGAAACCCGCTCGAAGCCCTCCCTGCGCCCCGGCATTAATCTCATTAAGCGATTCAGTTCCGAGAAAATAGCCGCTTGCAGTTATAACACCGGCTCTGAGGGGGATGGCCGCACCGAGATTCAGTGCCGAGCCATTATATCCGGTCACTGTATCATCAGCAAACAGTGCATTGAAATTCAGATTGAATGCCAGCCGCTGCTGCAGTGCTGACGCGGCAGGATTGATAATGTCTGCCATCGGAGACACTGTTGATGTATAACTGCCCCCTGATGCCAGGATATCGGGTGACCTCAGCAGGTCGGCTGACTCTTCTCCTTCAGCCGAAACAAATGAAACTGCTGTAGTAAGGATAATAAAAATTAAAAATGTTGTTCTCTTAATCATTCTAAAGTCCTCTTATTAAATTGCCGGAAGAGCATTATAGTTCAGATTTTAACTTCAAGCGTACGGTCTGATTTCTCGTATAGTTTTTGAAGCTCTTCCATCTCCTCAATAGAAAGCCTATCATAAAGATAAGCCTCTATATCCTCTCCAAGTTCACTCATATTCGCGTCGAGTTCGGAATCTTTGCTTTTTAATAAAAGATAAAGTCCGGCCACGCGAAGTCCTTTAAGCTCAATCAAAGTGTAAACTCCAGCTCCTCTTTCGCAAGATATATTTCAAGATTACTGTTTTCAATGTGTTTCTCATACCATTTCGCAGAATTGAGTATCTTATAGATCTTTTTATCTTCATATTTCGGTTCATGATGAAACAGCACTACCTTAGGAATCTTCCACTCTGAAGCAAAATCCACAGCGAGGCTGTATGATGAATGCCCCCAGTCGTATTTTTCGATTGCTTCGCCAAGGGTATATTGAGAATCTATGACTATCAAATCAGTCCCTTCATAAAATTCCGTGTTCTCAGGACTTCTTCTAAAATCGCGCTCGGTCAGCTCAGTATCAGTAGAGAAAATGAAATCCTTTCCGCATTCACTGATCTTATACGAAAAACATCCTCCGGGATGCTTAACCCTTCTCCAGCTGATTTCTGCTCCGTTTATATTCATAATTTCATCATTGATAGTATGAAAATGTAAATCTGCTGCGAAAGTTTTCATTGTGACAGGGAAATACGGTACTTCCATCTGCTCCCGCAGGGCCTTTTCCATATGCTTTACGGGGCTGTAAAAATGCAGTTCATATCCTGGAATATATGCAGGGTCAAAGAAAGGCAGCCCCATAATGTGATCCCAGTGAAAATGGGTGAAAAAGATATGAAATTTTCTGGCTTTATCACGTTTCTTGAGGATGTTTATTCCAAGTTCTCTTATTCCCGAACCGGCGTCAATTATTATGCAAGAATCATCTTTAAGCCTGATTTCAATACAGGTGGTATTGCCGCCGACTGTTTCGATAAGATAGGGAGGTATTCCCGCAAGAAAGGCGTCGCGGCTTTCCTGAGAGATCAGATCAGAAGGCTGTATCCTTTGAACTATTGCCGCTATACGGCTTTGGAGCTGAGAAGGTTTAATTGGAGTAGGAATTGATCCCCGTACTCCCCAGAATTTTACTTTCATCACTACACTCTCCGGTATTAAATATTATACCGTTAACATCTGTTCATCCTGTCTTTCGGCAATTCTTTTCTCGATTTCTTCTTTAGATACGATCGGACCTTTTCCAACACCAGGACAACTCGATGCAAGCTCTTTCCACTCAGTTTCCTCTTCCAGATAAGAAATCCAAAAAGGATAGGTTCTACATTGAACAGGCCGTGCTTTATATACCTCGCAACCGTCTTCCGACCAGAAGATACAGTCATAATTACTCTTTTCCACGAGACTTATTCTTTTAAAACCGCCAAGATCAATGATACGGCAGTATTTATTCAGAAAAGTATCTTCACTCATGCTTTTTTCGGCTGCGAGTGTCTCAAGATCCTTTTTTGTAAGAAATACATATCCAGGGTCATGCCTGCAGCATGCCGAACATCTCTGACATTCAAATTGTAATCCGTTCTCATAGAATTTATTATTACTCATCTTTCTACCATTCATTATAAGCTACAAACAAAAACAAAAAAAGTCTAAAAAAAAAGACTGTCCAATAAGGACAGTCTTTGAAAATATCCCTTCGGATATTTTGGGGAGAGAAGGATTTGAACCTTCGAAGGCATAGCCGGCGGATTTACAATCCGATCTCTTTAACCACTTGAATAACTCACCACTTATGTTCTTTGTTGTTTTTTCTGGTACAAACACTGATAATTATATTTCTATGGAGCTGGTGAAGGGACTCGAACCCCCGACCTGCTGATTACAAATCAGCTGCTCTAGCCAACTGAGCTA
>DMKD01000109.1 GCA_003454605.1 Spirochaeta sp.
TAACTTTCATCATGAACAACTCCGTCTGTCCAGGAATTCATCCCCTTTACATACGTTGTGATCAGCATGACCTGATCACCACAATAAAAAACCTTAATCATAAAATACTCCTCTAATACAAAAATTTGTATTAATTAATTAAATTATTTTATATTATTTTAACACAGCTTTTTGCTATGTCAAGCTAAATTAAAATATTTTAATAAATTTTTTTAATTTATTTTAGCTGTCTGTTTGTATTTCTATATCTTGTATATATTTATAAACTTTTTATTATTTAATTAAATTTTTTATGCTATATTAGAATTCAAATTTTTTAATTTTTGTTTCCTTGACAGACCGACACATAGGTAGTAACCTAAATAAATTGAAAGTTTTTAATGATATAATTTTAGAACCTTTCATTGAAACTTTACAATAGGAATGTATATGGGTGTTACAATTAAAGATATTGCTGCTGAGGCGAATGTATCTATGGCAACAGTATCACTAGTTTTGAACAACAAACCCGGCATAAAACAGGAAACAACAGATAAAGTTCTTGAAATTGCAAAAAAACTTAACTACAAATCATCACAAACAAAATTATTATCCAGCGCAGAACGAAAAACCATCAGATTCCTGCAAATAGTAAAGCATGGCCACACAATCAACCGTGATCACGACATCTTTATCACGGACTACATTAACGGTATCCACGATGAGGCGACAGAATTTGGCTTTAATCTTGAAATAAGCACTTACAAAATTTCAGAGATGATGGGGATCCCTGAAATTTCTGAATTACTAAACGAAGCCTCAATACATGGAGCAATAATATTAGGCACAGAGCTTTCGGCAGAAGATATTATAGCTTTAGGAACAACAAGCACTCCAGTAGTCTTTATGGACACATTTTACAGCTATTTAAACTATAATTTCGTTGATATGGATAATATTGATTCTGTTTATAATATAGTATCAACATTATACAATCACGGGCATAGAGAGATAGGCATTATTAACACAACTGTCGACGTCAATAATTTTCATCGAAGAGAACTTGGATTCAAACAAGCTCTGCATCAGCTCGGTCTCAAATTGAACAATAACCATATCTATACTGTTGACTCAACTCATGACGGCGCCTACAAAGATATGCATAAAATATTAAAAACTCCGCACAAACTACCGACTGCGCTTTTTGCAACTAATGACATTACAGCTTACGGATGTATAAAAGCTATGGAAGAAGAAGGGATATCTATACCGGATGATATCTCAATAATAGGATTTGACGATCTGCCAATGAGCAGTGTAATGAAACCTGCATTAACAACCATGCAGGTTTCTAAAAACCAGATTGGTAAAATCTCCACTTGCTTATTAAGACAAATCATCAACTCTGATGGACATAATCCCGCAACAAAAATACTCATAAGCGGGAATCTTATATCCAGAGACAGTGTTAAAAACTTATAGACTTAAAGCTCAACCTCATAGTAAAACCCAAACTCATCTTTAAGTTCATAGGCAAAAAAATCTTCAGTAGGTGTATTCTCGTAGAAGGCTACAAAGGTGTTTGCTGTTTCAGCCTGAGTCAGCGGTGCATGATGCCAGACACCCGGATTCAGAATAACAGCCGAGCCTTTCTTTACGGGAAATGCTTTGATTGTATCAAAATCCGGTCTCTTGGAATCATTCGCATCAGGCAGGGCAATCACAATGAAGATATCTTCAGTTGGCAGCAATGCCTCACCCGTCGTACTGTGCTGCTCAAGGGTTTCTTCAACCAGGCCGTTGCGGCCATAGGTCTGAACAATTGAAATAGATGTATTGCCCCCGTGCACCATTACACCGAGTTTATTCCAGAACTTGAGCTCTGCAACATCCGCGTCGGGTGCTCTGCCTTCGCCTGAAATTATCGTGCCGTAAGCTGCAAAATTACTCTCGGTAAGTTCTGTGCAGTTGATAATCCTTTTCTCCATATTACTCCCCTCTTAACCTGCTATGAAATCAGCAAAGGTTCCGACAAGAATGGCGCCCATTGTCGCTCCCGGATCCATGATCTCACTTGATTTCTCCTGATAGTAAGCTGCCCTTCCATGCTGAGCAACCATACCCACCGTATTATCACGTCCCTTTTCAGCTGCGTCCTTCGCCCTGGAGGCTGCTGATGCAAGATCATCTTCCGCAGCTACTGACGCCTCAAAGGATTCGGCAGCCGGAAAGAGTGAATCAATAATTGTTTTATCACCGGGCTTTGCTTTACCGCGGTCCATAATTCCGCCGACAAAGGCCTGCCAGAATGAGGCTGCTTCGGCTGTTCCCATTTCGGTACAGCCCTTGAGAGCCTTGCCGCCCCGCATGAAACCGGTTGCCATGAGGGTTCCCATTGTAGAGGGAGCGGCCTTTGACATTGCCATGCCGCCCTTCATCAGCAGCCCGCCGATATCATCCTCATTCCAGCCTGCACTGAATTCGTCGATGGCGGCAAAAACCGCAGCCATTGTAAGCCCCAGATCACCATCACCCATCTTACCGTCAAGCTCAATGAGATAATCCTTGTTCTCAGCGGCTACCGCGTTCATCTGTGAAAGAAAGGCTTTTACATCATTTATCGATAGTTTTTCCATATCTCCCTCCAATAATTAAAGCTGCACCTGCTCGAAAAACGGAGTATATGCAGGTTTTGCAAGATACTTTTTCAGCTCATCATCAAGCTTCAGCAATGATATTGACGCACCGGCCATTTCCATTGAAGTTGCAAACTCACCGGCGTAAACATGAAAAACCGAGATTCCTTTTTCTTTCAGCATCATGCTGACCTTGCGGTACATCACATAGAGCTCTTCTTTGGGGGTAGCACCAAGACCGTTCATCAGTACTGCAACCTCATCACCGCGCACGTAAGGAAGATCTTCGAGAATAGAATTCAACATTGTTTCAACTACATCATCTGCGGGTTTTAGCGGGCCCTTTTCGATACCGGGTTCACCGTGGATACCCATTCCGATCTCCATCTCGCCTTCGGCGATGGAAAATGACGGCTTTCCAATCTCAGGCACGATACAGGGACTCAAAGCGACCCCCATAGTTCTAACATTCGCGCAGACCTTGTCGGCAACAGCCTTGACCTCGTCTAAAGACTTCATGTCATCAGCTGCGGCGCCCGCAATCTTGTAGACAAAGAATATGCCTGCAACTCCGCGTCGTTTATGTTCTTCACCCTTCTTCGATGAGGCGACATCTTCGCCTGCTACAGCCTGAAGAACCCTGATATCTTCCATATCAGCCATCTCGGCGGCCATGTCGAAGTTCATTATATCACCGCCGTAGTTACCGTATATGTAGAGAACTCCGGCCCCCTTGTCAATTTCCTTTGTAACCTCAAGCATCTGCTCAGCTGAGGGAGACTGAAAAACACCTCCTACAGAACAGCCGTCAAGCATACCGTCGCCGACATAACCTAAAAAAAGGGGAAGATGACCAGAACCGCCGCCGGTAGCGATTCCAACCTTGCCGGATTTACCTGTTGCTGTACACACACAGCGCAGATCATCATTAACATATTTCAATTTGTCCGGATGTGCAGCCATAATTCCTTCTATCATTTCATCTACAAAGGTTTCCGGTTTATTCAAAAATTTCTTCATTTTTTTACTCCTTTAAAATTTCCTGCCGCGAAAGGCAGGCAGACGAACTATATTTGCCCGGCAGTCTGTGCCGCGGTTTTTAATTTATTCATTTCCATTACACGCTTGCGTTCATTGTACTTATGCAGCAGAAAGTTGATTACCATTATGGCAAGAAGGGCAAAGCCCCATATAAACTTCTTAAAAAACGGTGAAAAGGACATGATATTTAGTCCGCTCTGAGTAATCTGCAGAATTATTATACCCATTACAAGACCCTTAACCGTACCGAAACCACCGTCGGGATCAGTACCGCCAAGAACTGCTACAAGGATTGCCTGCAGAAGATAGGCCGTACCGTAGCCGGGGCGCATAGAGTTTGCCCTTGAAATCATAATCAGGGAAGCAAGTCCTGCAAGGACAGCCGTCAGAACGTATGTGTTAATAAGTACTTTGGTATTGTTCACGCCTGAAAACTTTGAAACAGTCGGGTTGGAACCTACCATGTACATATTGAAACCCTGTCTTGTTCTATTCAGCAGAACACTCACAAGAAAGGCCACTATGACAAAGATTATGAACGGGACCGGGATTCCGACAACCGTACCGCTCCCAAGACCCATAAAAACCTCCGGGAAACCACTGACGCTATGCCCCTCGGTTATTACTATCGCAAGACCGAGAAACAGCCCCTGTGTACCTAGAGTAGCTAGTATAGGCGGCACTCCAATTCCTGCTATCAGCAGTCCATTTACGAGACCGCATAGTATCGAAATCGCAACAACTGCAAGCACAGCAAACAGAATTGCAAGACCTGCCGGCATTGAGGATTCAACCGAACCCGATAATATCAACGCCGCAATGACGCCGGTAAAGTTAGATATCGATACTACTGAAAGATCAATTCCGCCGGTTATCATCGCCATCATCATAGCCAGTGCAAGAAGTCCGAACTCGGGAAACTGGGACGCCATCGACTGCAGATTTATTCCAGTTA
>DMKD01000019.1:0-8773 GCA_003454605.1 Spirochaeta sp.
TACATAGGCTGGAAGCAACCAACCAGGTTGCGGGACAGCCTCAATTACACAGCATAGAAAGCTTGTGGTTGACTTATTATAGGACGAATGATAAAAATACTTCCGTGTATTTTTATCATTTTGAAGTTTGCAAGCAAACTTCACCTCTATAACCCGCATCCATGCGGGAATTCTTTATAGGAGAATAATCATGTATACTTCCAATCGAACGGCACAAATCCCAAAATCCGCAATTCATGAAATGACCCGCTTATCCAAACAATACGACGATGTTGCTTTTTTGTCATGGGCAAAACCTACCTCAGGAACCCCTGAGCATATTAATGAAGCGGTAATTACAGCAATAAAAAATGGGGTGACAGGGGGCTATTCTCAAAGTGAGGGTTTGCCGGAATTAAGAGACGAGATTGTCAAGAAGCTTAAGCGTGATAATAATATAATCGCAAATCCGAAAGAACTGATAGTAACAGTCGGAGCGGTAGAAGGTCTTATGGCGTCAGTTTTAAGCGTTATTGATCCTGGTGATGAAGTTATACTGCCGACCCCTACCTATTCGACACACATTACACAGGTAAAGCTGGCATCGGGAACTCCTGTAATGGTTCCATTGCAGGAGGATAATAACTACAGGTTGGACATTGAAAAAATTCAGGATGCTATTACCAAAAAGACAAAGGCAATTATGTACTGCAGCCCGAGCAATCCTACCGGAACGGTTTTTTCCGAAGTAGATCTTCGGCAACTTGCTGAAATAGCACTCAAGCATAATCTGATGGTTATTACAGACGAGGCTTATGAATATTTCACTTTTGATGGAGAAAAACATTTCAGTATTGCATCAATTCCTGAAATGAGAAATAACGTTATTACAAATTACACATTCACCAAGACCTATGCGATGACCGGCTGGCGGGTAGGATACCTTCATTCTTCTGAGCAGAATATAGCACAGATTAAAAAGGCCCACATACCCTGTGCAATATGTGCTCCGGTTGTTTCACAATATGCTTCTATTGCAGCACTCCAAGGCAGCCAGGAATGCATTGAAAAATTCAAACTTGGCTACTTGACGTCAAGAAATTTGATGTGCAAAAGACTGGATCGGCTTGATTCTCATTTTCAATATGTTAAGCCGACGGGTTCTTATTTGATGTTTCCGAAAGTCCTTGGAAAGCAGGGAGAGGATTCATTGTCTTTCTGTAAAAATCTCTTGTCAGAGGTTAAGGTCTCTGCTACTCCCGGTGTCGCCTTCGGGCCAACAGGGGAAGGTCATATAAGACTTTCATTCTGTGTCCCGGAGGAAATGATAAATAGGGCCTTTGACAGAATTGAGAATTATTTTGACCGAAAGGGTTTGTAATTGAGTCTTATGGCGTGGTAAGCATAATGGGCGGTGAGGGCTCACTCTTCGGTGTCCGGCATCCTCCTCAAGTAAGCCGGGTGCCCCCTTTTTCCAGTATTTAATTCAGAAGCTGCAGCAGTACCGGGTAAAACATACATAATTGAGTAAATAAAATATGGAAAGTTTGCATAAATGTGTTAATATATGAATAATAATACTTTTTACATGATGAGGAATAATTATATGTACACTTATTGTCACTATTGTTTTACAAGCAAAACTATCCCGGAAGGGGCTGAGTATGTAGAGTCTCTGGGATGCTATGTCACCGATTTTGAAAAACACCCGCTGAAATTTGAGTTTTTATATGTCTCAGAAGACAGCGTTCTTCCGAATGAGTTAAGAGATAATCCTCATATTGCCTACTATGTTGATAACTTTGATGAAATGATAGAAAAAGAAAAAGTTTTATATCAGTTTATTGCGCCGGATGGAACAAATGTCAGGGTTGCTTTCCTGATGATTGACGGTGTTGTTGTTGAAATTAAAGAGAAGGATTTTTCAAAAGAGCTTTGATATAAATCGCCTTCCTGTTTCTTCCTTGCTGCAGTTGAGCGGCAAAGAACAGGTTGGCTGTTTATTTTGATTAGTTGAGCTTGGATAGCTCTACTGCAATTGCAGTACCTACTCGGGCATTATTGTAGACAAGCTCAATATTTGAGTCGAGAGAATCACCTCCGGTTAGCTGTTTCACCCTGTCGAGCAGAAACGGAGTAGTCTCCTTACCCTTGATGCCTTGTGAATCGGCCTCGTTTAACGCCTGGTTGATTGCGCCGTCGATCACCTTTGGATCCATTTCAAACTCTTCCGGTATCGGGTTGCCGATTACCATTCCGCCTGTTAATCCGAGGTCCCATTTAGCCTTAAGTGATGCGGCTATTTCAGTTGCTGTATCATATCGGTAATCGACATTGAAGCCGCTGTGTCTGGTGTAAAAAGCCGGAAGTTCGTCGGTGCCGAAACCGATAACCGGAACACCCATTGTCTCGAGGTATTCGAGGGTCAGGCCGATATCCAGTATTGATTTTGCACCGGCACAGATTACTGCCACATTAGTTGATGAAAGCTCCTGCAGATCGGCTGAGATGTCGAAGGTGTTTTCGGCACCGCGGTGTACTCCGCCTATTCCGCCGGTTACAAATACTTTAATTTCGGCAAGGTTTGCTGCTATCATTGTTGCTGCAACAGTTGTTGCGCCGTTCAGTCGATTTGCAACAATGTGGGCAAGATCACGTCTTGATGCCTTCAGGATGTTATCGGCTGTGCCGAGAAGCTCAAGTTCATCGGGTTCAAGACCTATTTTAATTCTTCCACCGAGAATTGCGATCGTTGCCGGAACTGCACCGCCGTCTTTGACAAGCTGCTCAACAGCACGGGCTGTTTCAACATTTTTGGGGTAGGGCATGCCGTGGGATATAATAGTAGATTCAAGGGCTACAACGGCTTTTCCAGCTTTAAGGGCCTCCGCTACATCCGCTTTGATATCAAGGTATTTATTGTAATTCATTCATTCCTCCTGTAATAATCTGTTTTATGAGTTCCGGATTTATTTTGTCCGAAACCGTCTTTTCCGAGGCCGCTGCTGCTGCCGCGCAGGCTGTTCCAATGTTCAGCAGGTCCTGACCAGATGTGCCGTTATAGTGGCCGTAAGCGATTCCTGCAAGAAACGCGTCTCCTGCGCCGGTGATATTCTTTACAGCAAGGGGGTAGGGGGCGGCTGTCCAGTTTCCCTGCCGGCAGCTGTAGAACGCGCCTGCGGCACCAAGGGTAATAAAAACATGTTCGATGTTTCGCTTACGGATAATATCGGCAGCTCTCTCTGCGTCGGTGGTAGAGTTAACCGGAACACCTGAGAGAATCTCTGCCTCAATAGCATTCAGCTTAACCGTATCAATATCGCACACAGCATCAATTGAGCGGCGCAGTTTCTTCCCTGACACAGCATCGAACAATATCCTGTTTGCTCCGGCGGCTTTCACTGCTTCAATAGCAGCGGGTCTGATGTTGTTGTCGATGATGACTATAGCAGCCCCGGATATAAGCGGCTTCATGCTGCTGATCAGTTCCGGGGATAAGGTTTCTGTTATTTTCATATCGGATACAGCAGCAGCCAAATCGTCCCTGCCGTCCATGATGCAGAGATAGGCCGATGTCGATCGGCTATTATCTGTAATTATATTCTCGGTGTCTATTCCTGCCTGCCTGCAGACGGATTTGAGGTAGCCCCCGAAATAGTCGTCTCCGACAGCTGATATCAGGCTGACGGGAAGTCCAAGCCGCGCCGCATTCTCTGCAATATTTCTGCCCACGCCGCCGGCTGAAATAGAGACTCCGCCGGGGTTTGAGTCGCCCGAAACAAGCTCGGTGTCAGGTGTGCCTGTTATATCGACATTGCTTCCGCCGATTACGATAACTTTTCTTTTTCCACTCACAATTCTGTATAACTCTGAAAACTGCGGTTGTCAACAGTTGTCTTGAGCTCTCAACGGTAACTTGCCGCCGCAGCGTTCAACAAATTCTTTAACCAGAAGGAGGTCGAGCCCGGCACTAATTGTGATGCAGACCATTAATCCGTGCAAAATTGTTATACAATACTAAAATAACATGATAAAATGATTTATAGATGCAGAATTACAAACGCTTGTTAAAATTAACTGATAACGACACATTTTTTTTATGGGGTCCCAGGCAGGCCGGTAAATCTACGTTATTAAAAAAATATTTTTCCGATGCTTTATGGATTGATCTATTGTTACCCGATGTGTATAGAACCTATTTAACACAGCCCGAAATACTAATAGAAGAAACAAAACTGTATAATGCTCAATTTGTGGTTATTGATGAGATACAGAAACTGCCGCAACTTCTGGATGTCGTGCATTGGTTGATTGAAAACAAAGGTATCACATTCGCATTATGCGGTTCGAGCGCCAGAAAAGTGAAGCGGGGGCATGCTAATTTATTGGGCGGTAGAGGTGTTAAATACGAACTCTACGGTCTGTCAGCAAGAGAAATAGCAGATGATCTTGATTTCCTGAGGCTGCTGAATCATGGGTATCTTGCACCGATCTACCGGAGCCAAAATCCGGAGAGGCTGCTGAACTCTTACATTTCCAACTATCTGAAAGAAGAAATTGCTGCTGAGGGATTAGTCAGAAACCTCCCCGGTTTTTCAGAGTTCCTCAATATTGCTGCACTTTCCGATACAGAATTATTAAGTTATTCAACAATTGCCCGCGATATTGGAGTTGCCGGCTCAACAGTTAAGGGATATTTTGAAATTTTATCCGACACTTTAATAGGACGTTTTTTACCTTCTTATAGAAAACGGCCTAAAAGACGTATATCGAATATGCCCAAATTCTATTTTTTTGATATAGGAGTTGTTAATTTTCTGGCAAAAAGAGGGGAGCTTCAAGTAAAATCGGAATTAATTGGAAAAGCTTTCGAAAATTGGATTTATCATGAACTATGCTGTTATAACTCATACAATGATAGATTTGCTGATTTTTACTATTGGCGATTGACTACCGGGATTGAAGTGGATTTTATCGTCAATTATATAGATTGCGCAATTGAATCAAAATCTTCAGAAAATATAAAATCCCAACATTTGAAAGGTTTGCGGGAATTGAAAAAAGACCACCCTGAAGTGAAAAAAATGATTATAGTGTCTATGGATAATCATGACAGGGAGACTGAAGACGGCATACTGATATTGCACTATCTGACCTTTCTGGATTTGTTATGGCAGGAGGAGTTCTTTTAGTACGTTCTGTTAGAGAATGATGAACTATTAATCATGTTGTCTATTCGACAGATGACCAGAATAGCAGGAATACATTGGCGGCCTCAGCCCATGATAGACAATGAAGATCTTTTCCTGAATACGGTATAAAACTATGATTCGGGTAAAACGAGCTTTTAATGATACTTGGGGCCTACTGAATATTATATAAGAATTTACAAGATAAGGAATTAAGTGTAAAATTCTACTTAGAGGTGCACATAAAACCGGGGCTACCCCCAAAAACCCTTGCACCACGAGGTTGGAATGTACAGAGAAGAAAGTGAAAAACAGCAAGAATTAGAAGATTTTTATCTGCCATTCGGAGACCATCTGGACGAAGAATACAGATGGGTTATTTTGAGTAAAAAAGTACCTTGGAAAGAGATAGAAAAAGATTACAAGGAAAAGCTGGCAAAGACAGAAACGGGTGCTCCGGCAAAGCCTCTACGCATGGCTCTGGGTGCACTGATAATAAAAGAAAAATTACAGATATCAGACAGAGAAGTAGTAGAACAAATTAGAGAGAATCCATATCTTAAATATTTCATAGGGATGGAGGGGTATGAAGATAAAGCGCCCTTCGATTCATCAATGATGGTTCATTTTAGAAAGCGGTTAGGTGGCGAGTTAATTCAAAAAACAAATGAGATACTATTCAAAGAAAACCAGGATGCTTTACGTAAAAAAAACATAAAATGAGAAAGAGACTGAAGAAACTAAAAAAGTGAAAAATAAAGGCTCAATCAATTGTGGATGCAACCTGCACTCCCGCTGATATTCGATACCCAACTGACATGTCAATTTTAAATGAAGCAAGGATGAATGCAGAAACTTTCATTGATTATCTTTATTATAATTTCAGGGAACATTTCGAAAACAAACCACGGGATTACCGGGAGATAGCTCATAAATCTTTTATTGCTTACACCAAGCAGCGGAAACATAGACGCAAGGTTCGAAGAAAAGCTCTCAGAAAGCAATTAAACTATCTGAGGCGCGATATATTACTCAAAATAAGTGAAGTGGATGTTCATAGGTCTAAAAAGCTTTTAAGACTAGTGCAAAGGCATGAGATTATCAAAGAGATAAACAGCCAACAAGAATATATGTACACGAAAAAAGTGAATCGAGTGGACAATCGTATCGTCAGTGTTAGCCAGCCTCATGTTCGACCAATTGTAAGAGGAAAAGCCGGTAAAGCAGTTGAGTTTATCGAATGGTTTCAGTTTCATAGATCATCTGTCCTAGGATAGTTTTAACGAATCGAAAGATTTGATTCCGCAGATAAAAGAGTACAGAGAAAGATATGGTTATTATCCTGCGTCAGTTCATGCGGATAAGATCTACCAAACACGAGAAAAACGAAACTTCTGTACTATAACAATATTCGAATAACCGGGAAACTCCTCGGCCGGCCGCGAAAAAAGACTGAGGAAAAATAAAGAAGAATTGTTGCAGGAAAAAAAGCAGCGCTATCAGGATGATGTAGATAGGATCGCAGTTGAAGGTAGATTTGGAGTAGCAAAAAGAAAATACGGATTGGGATTGATAAAATCAAAATTGAAGGAAACAAGTGAAACCGATATTCATATCTCAATACTGGTCCTAAATCTTGACAAAATCTGTGCTGAGGAGCTTGCGGAAATAAAGAATCGCTATAAAATAAAGCTGAAAAAGGCCTCTTAGGACTTTTTCAGCAGGCCCCATGTAAAAATCATTTATTTTTTTGCCCAAGAATATATACTCCGTTTCCTGTGCTTTCCATTTCTACCAAATCAATTCCATTATTAGATAAGTATTGATTTACAGCATATTTCAAGTGGAGGAATGCATCACCAGAAAATGAATATGTTGCAAGAAAAAGACCACCTGATTTCAATACTCGCGCTGCTTCTGATAAGTAGATGGGTGCATTGGATGTTACAATAAAATCAAATTCGTTCTCCGAATATTTCAATTTTGCCGCGTTTCCTATTTCAAAGTTTATATTTGTTATACCGCTTTCTTCTGCTTTCTTTTTTGCAACATCTAACATTCCCCTAATTTGATCTATCGCATCAATCGAAGACATTGGAAAAGCCGCAGCGACTTTAAATGCCGCAATCCCGGTTCCTGTGCATAAATCAAGAATCTTTTGCGGTTTATTGAAAACCCGAGTTAATCCCTGTTCTAAAGCCCTATGATAGTCATGTCCGCTTCCGGCTATTTTTTTATCATAGGTTTTGCTTACCATTGAAGGGAAAGTAATCATTGCTTTTAAAAACAGATTTGATTTCATTACACCGGGATTCAAGACAACCCATTTTATTAATGGAGTAAAAAGAAGCGTCTTTATTTTAAAAATTTTAAGCATAGCTAATACCTCATTATATGTGAACGGATGAGCGAATCCATGATTGAGATCTCTCCCTCTTTCCATTTGCCGGAGTGACTATAGATCACTCTGCTTTCTTCATTTATAACCAAGGTATTGTACTCATCATCATCCAGACCCCATCTTTTCACTAAAACTGAATTATCATCAAAAATGTAGTTGCGTTTGGGATGGGCAGTGATCTGACTATTAATTAATGCTTTAATCAATACGTTGGGGATCCAGGTTGCCTTCAGATTAAGAATAAGAAGGATTTGAAACTGACTAAAATCAAGATCTCTTTCAAAGGCTTCGAGAGTGGACATAAAGATCTCGCCCTTACTTTGTTCATCAGGATCGAAATATACCAACATTGTCATCTTTCCTTTTAACATTGATGAATCCCATTTATCACCATTGGCATAGCTGCCATTGTCACCTTCAAGAGTAATGCGGGAAAGGATTCTATTAGTAGAAGCTGGAGATTCTGCAGACAAAAGAATTAAGGGAACAACAATAAAGACAATAGAAGCAAGAAAGTATTTCAATCTGGGCTCCTTATAAATTTTGCCGGACGCAACAAAAGAATATCAAGCATAAGTATAGTATAAATGTGGTTGAATGCTATGATTAAATAGACCCTGTCACTCAAATTTTCTAAAAAACGGCCTGATTGCAGGAATACCTGCTGCAATCTTACAGTATTACTATGGGAGGGAGATGCTGAGTCTTGTGCTTCAACTTTTTTTAAAATCTGATAATTAAAATATGTTTTAACATCTAACGTGGCAATATATTAATTATTTTCTCAGGTAATTTCACGGAAAAAAATAAGCTTGAAACTTACGATTCAGAAACGATAAACTATCAGTATGGAATATAAATGATGAAAAAGAGCCTGGAAAGAGAGTTTTCTGTTCCCGAACTTACTGGAGAGCCGGATTGGGTAGAAATTGTAATTCCGGATAATTTTGGCTCTGGAAGACAGTTTATTACAGGGGATATAAGGCAAGACAGAATAAAGTTGAAATATTTCAAAAGGGAGCACGACAATGCCCTTATGGCCAGAATTTGGTTCGGTTCTGCAGCAGAAGGACCTGTAGGTCATGTTCACGGGGGCAGTATGGCAGCATTACTTGATGAGTCTATGGGTCTGGCTATCTGTCTAACCGGTTCTACAGCAGTAACAGCAAAACTGACGATTAGTTACCGCAAGATGCTTCCTTTA
>DMKD01000019.1:8845-36626 GCA_003454605.1 Spirochaeta sp.
CACCAATTAATAAAATAGAAGAGCATAATATTGAAATTAAAACTTTAGAAGAATAGCAGTATATTATAGAGTTGCCATCGAGAACCGATGACGCTAATATAATAGTAATTGTAAAATAGTAAATTGATGTATTTTTTCTATCAATAGTCCAAATTGTTTAATTACATCACTATTCATATTGAACTTAATTTTTTTGATCAAGCGTTTTCCTCGCCGGAAATATCAAGAGCATTAGGGTCTATCCAGAGCCAGTTCAATGAATTGTTCAGAACGATATAAATGAAGATTTAAAAAAGTTTCCTATGATAGCCCCATCCCTGGAAAAGAAAAACTTTTGACAGAAAGGGAAGCAAATGAAATTATTGCTATATAAGTAGTTATATCTACCCCCGAGCCGGAACTAATACCGCTGCGCGTTATTGGTTTTGAAGTTTCACTATGAGTTTTTTCTTATTCAATGAATCGCCTGCTTTCGGGCAGAGTCGTTACCTTGAGTGAAAGTAATGAAACTCCATCGAAAAGCCTAAAGAGGTATAAAAAAACCAGGCCTTTCAACCTGGGTTTTTTATACCCCCGAGACGATTCGAACGTCCGACCTACTGCTTAGGAGGCAGTCGCTCTATCCAGCTGAGCTACGGGAGCATATTGTCCATAGGACAATCATTATCCTGACGGATAATTTAGATTAGCCTCCCGGCTAATCGTAGGACACATATTAGTCAAAAAGACATCTGCTGTCAATTAACCTGATGTTCTCAATTAACCTACTATTGAGACTATGCGCTTCATATCAAGAAGTGATTCAAATGAGTGAATCTTGTCGATCATCGTATCGTCGAGGATTACCCCTTTGGGGATCAGCAGCATACCGTTGTCGAGGTTGATGTCTTCAGCCATATACATGCCTGTCGTCAGTTCACTTAATGGAATGCCGGAGGATTTTGAAGTGTTATCCTGCTTATCAACATTGGTACGTATAAATTTAATAAAATATGTTGCCAGCTTTGGATCATAAATGTAGCCTGAGCGCTCTTTGATCCTGTCCACTGCTTCTGATGCTTTAATCTTGTTTTTGTAGATGAAGTTATCGTAGTCATTGGCGAGTCTTGTAATTCTGGCTCCCAGGGGGATTTCTGAACCTGCAAGGCCGTCCGGAAAGCCGTCCCCGCCGAACTCCTCATGATGGCTTCTGATTATCTGAGCGGTCTGCCTGAGGTCGTAGGCTGAAGAGATCATCTTTTCGCCTATAAGGGTGTGCCTCTTGTATAGAAGAAGTTCTGCCTCAGTAAGCTCAGCGAACGGCGAGCTTATAAGATTCTCCGGATATCCGACCATTCCAATGTCATGAAGCAGCGCACCATAATATATCCTATAGATAGTATCTTTGTCATAGCGCATATATTCGGCGAAGGATTTTGAGAGTACTGCCACACGTTTGATATGTCCGCCGAGAAAATTATTGGTTTGAGAGATTGTGGTAGTGAGCAGACCTACCATGTCCTGAAAATTCCTGCGAAGAGTCTTCTTTATCCCTCTGAGCGCATGTATTTCGCCTTTAAGAGATTCTACTTGTTCGATTTCTTCCTCTGTCATATACCTATCCTATATCTACAGAATCGGCTGTGACCTCCATTCTCCCTTCGAAAAAAAATAAATTTCACCATATCCGACTAATTTCAGCAGGTCGAGCGATTCTGCAAAATGGTAATCAATGTGATCCGGATTATGAGCATCTGAAGATAAAGTCAGCGGGATATTCAGCTCATGACAGCGTTCAAGCATCCACTTTGAGGGATATACCTCTATTGTTGCCCCGCGGGAGAGTCCCCCGGTATTCACCTCCACTATCACATCCTTTCCTGCCGCTATTTCCAGCATTTGCATCGCTTCATTCCGGTACCATTTTTCATCCTGATTAAAGAAGCGGTTATTTACATTTCGTTTCTTCACAAGATCGCAGTGTCCGAGAATGTCGAAGCCGCCGAGCTCCAGCATTTCTATTTCGAGTTCAAAGTATCTGCTTACCAGGGGTTTAATATCATTGCTGAAGGTGCGCTTATGGAGCAGTTCCATCTCTGCAATCGGGCCGTCGACAGACAGGTGCTCCCCCGTTTCTGGATCTTCTATGGAATGAACTGAACCAATCCGGTATTCAAGTCCCAACTCGTGATATTTAGTATCGGCAGGACCCATGCCTCCGGGGATGAAATCAACCTCAAGTCCGCTGTAAATCTCAAGCTTGTCGCCATATTCTGCTTTGAAGCCGGGCATTGAGGCGGCATATTCATTGAGACCGGCTTCTGACAGCGTCCAGTCGTTTAAATAACAAAGCGGTGCATGGGGAGATATTCCGATTATATCCAAATCTCTCTCTATTGCCGATTCGGCGTATTCAGACAGCTCACCGTATCCGTCGTCGAGGTTGAAATGTGAGTGGTAATTTGAATGTATCATGTACTGATGATAGAGGCCGGGCATCATTTATTCAAGCCCGGACTGATGGGCTTGTATGTCCCCTTGCTTGAGTTTTATTGATATCCGTTATATAAATGAAAGATAAAATTACTTCCATGTAATTTTATCTTTTTGAAGTTCCGCAAGCTTTGCTTCCAGAACTTCATTTTCGTAACCCGCATCCATGCGGAAATTTTATAATTGAGGAATGATGCAAAAAAGCAATTCAGCAACGGATTACAGAAACGAACTTGAAAGCAGAGGGACCCTGCCCGAAGGATTCTCAACCGGCTTTACCGGCCTGAGCTTTTCTCCCGCGGAGCTGGGTGCTGATCAGAAGATGGAGATGAACCTTTCTCTGCTGCTGCTTGATGAATCTACGTCGAGCTTTGCCGGCACATTTACAAAAAATCTTTTTCCTGGTGCTCCGGTGCTGCTTTGCAGAAAGCGCCTCGAGAATGATAGTTTCCGCGGCATTATAATTAATAACAAGATCGCCAATGTTTGTATTGAAACAGGAGTTGATGACTCGGAAAAAATTATAAATACAGCCGCTGAAGAAATAGGCTGCGGGCCTGATCAGTTGATGTCCTCATCAACCGGAGTTATAGGCTGGCGGCTTCCGGTTTCAGATATGATCAAGGCCGTCCCTGAAGCGGTTAAGGCTGCAAAGGACGATAATCACCGAAATGCCGTGACGCTTTCTGAACGAATAATGACCACCGACAGTTTTCCCAAGCTCAGAAGCAGAACCCTGGCTGGCGGCCGGATAACCGCTGTGGCTAAGGGTGCGGGTATGATAGAACCGAATATGGCGACCATGCTCTGCTTTATAATGACCGACCTTGATATAAGCCGTGAAGCCTTGCGTGAAATGCTTCCGGGGGTTGTCGCAGAGACTTTCAACCGCATCTCGGTCGACAGCGACCAGAGCACAAGTGATATGGTAATAGCGGCAAGTACAAATAAGATAGCCTGCCCCGACATCAAAGAATTTCGGGATGCGCTGTATGATGTTTGCTCCGAGCTAGCCGAGGATATCGTTCGTAACGGTGAAGGCACAAGCCACGTAATCAGAGTATGCGTTGACGGCGCCGCAAGCGTGGAAGACGCCTGTGCTATCGGTAAAGCCCTCGTTAATTCACCGCTTGTCAAAACAGCTGTTGCGGGCAATGATCCGAACGTTGGGCGCTTCGCTTCATCTATCGGCGACTACTGCGGCAATAACGGCATAAACCTGCCGGCGGAAAAGATGGAGATGAAACTGGGTGGTGAGATTATATTCTCAGGCGGCGTATTTCGGATGACTCCGGATAAAGAGTTGCGCTTAGTAGCATATTTGAAGGATTGCGGCACAATTCCTGAGCATAAAGGCTGGCCTGTCCATGAAAAAACCGTAAACATTGATATTAATATAGGGATGGGGAATTCCCAATCAATTATATTAGGAAGCGATCTGACGCATGAATACGTCAGAGAAAATGCCGATTACAGGACTTAAGGACTATAAATGACAAACGATAATATCGATTTACTTATTGAAAAAGCCCATGCACAGCTTGGGAAATGCAGAACAGAGATTGCCTCCAGGGTTATAGGGCAGAGCTCCATGATAGACGGAATCCTTATGGGTCTACTAGCCGGCGGTCACGTGCTGATCGAAGGTGTTCCGGGGCTTGCCAAAACCCTCGCTGTAAAAACGATGTCGGAGGTGATCGATGCTACCTTCTCAAGAATACAGTTTACCCCCGATCTTCTCCCGGCAGATATTGTTGGAACGATGATCTATAAACAGCAGGGCAGTGAGTTTATCGTCCGCAAGGGGCCTATCTTCGCCAATATTGTACTTGCTGATGAAATAAACAGGGCTCCCGCCAAGGTTCAGTCGGCCCTTCTCGAATCAATGCAGGAGCATCAGGTGACTATCGGCAGTGAGACACACAGGCTGCATGACCCCTTCTTCGTTCTGGCAACCCAGAACCCTATTGAGAGTGAAGGCACCTATCCTCTTCCTGAAGCCCAGCTTGACCGGTTCATCCTTAAGCTGAAGATTGATTATCCTAGCCCGGATGAAGAGCTGGAAATCCTGCGCAGGATGGGGGTTGAAACTGACATTTCGGTTAAAAAAACACTGACGCCCGCCGCACTGAAAGAGCTGAGAAAAACTGCTGAAAAGATCAAAATTGATGAGCGCATCGAGGAATATATAGTCTCAATCGTCGCCGCAACGCGCGAGATGGACAAGATTGCGATTCCCTATGCAAAATACATCGAATTCGGAGCGTCACCGCGGGCAAGCATTTATCTTTACCGCTGCGCCAAGATTCAGGCACTGTTTGAAGGCCGCAGCTATGTAATTCCGGACGATGTTAAAACCGTTGTTCATGATGTAATGCGGCACCGGATAGTGCTCTCTTATGAAGCTGAATCAGAAGAACTGACTACAGATGACGTCATAGACCGAATCCTTAAGATAATACCGGTTCCGTAATGGATAGTCTCCAGCTGCTCTCACGAATCCGAAATATTCCTCTCGTCTCGGCCCGCCTTGTTGAAGGTTTTCTCTCGGGAAACTACCGTTCAGTATTCAAGGGCCCCGGACTGGAATTCGATGAGGTACGTGAATACAGCACCGGAGATGATGTGAGATCAATCGACTGGAATGTTACCTCACGCATGGGGTCGCCCTATGTAAAGACCTTTCGTGAGGAGCGCGAAATGGCGCTTCTTCTGATGATCGACGTGTCCGCATCATTACAGACCGGCAGCGGCACCTACCGCAAGGCGGATACAGCCGCCATCATCTCGGCTCTGCTTGCTCATTCGGCGGTGCACAATAACGATAGAGTAGGGGCGGTGTTCTTTTCCGACCGAATCGAAAAATGGGTGCCGCCGATGAAGGGGCGCAATCATCTTATGCGTCTCGTACAGGATATGGCATCTATTGAGCCCAAAGGCCGCGGATCTGATCTGTCCTGCGCAATTGCCTGTGTTGAGCAGTCTATGAAGCGCAGGGGTATCTGTATCCTGGTATCAGACTTCAGGATCCCTCCGGCATACCGGCAGATGTCTATGCTTGCTCGCAAGCATGATCTCATTGCCGTAAAAATAACCGATCCGGCAGACAGAAAGGTCCCCGAGACCGGATTGATGGAGGTGCAGGATCCCGAATCAGGAATGATAATTAAATCATTCGGATTTTCTCCTGGCTACAGAAAGGATTATGAGGATTTCTGGCTTGCCGATCATATATTCTGGCAGCGTGAATGCCGCAGACGGGGCATAGATTCTATGGTAATTGATACCGAAGATGATCCTGCCAGGGCTCTGCTTTCCTTTTTCAGGAGGCGGAAGGGAAAGTGAAAAAACTGCCTTTACTGATAATTCTCATAATATTCGTCTCACCTGTTTTTGCTCAAAAGAATTACACCAGCGATAAGGTTGTGTTTCTGCCTCAGGAATTCTACGTCGGAGATCTTGTTGAAATGAGGGTGGTTATCACCCCGGATCCGGGAGTAACTGTCATCCGCCCCGAACGCTTTCCCGATTCATACTGGGTTAAGATTGAGAATGCCGAGGTAAACGTGCTGGACGGCGAATATGAGTTGAGGATCTTTCTTCGTCCCTATGCACCTGGAATAAGAACCCTTCCGGGGATCCAGTTCGGCGATGTTCTACTTCGCGACATAAGGATCCAGACCGTTTCTATGCTTGCTGATGAGGCGCTGCCGCTGTCGCCGCCAGCCGGACAGATCCTTCTGCCCGGAACCAGGTACTATATTGCCCTGATAGTTGGAGTCGTTTTTCTTCTACCCGTATTTTTCATCTTCTTCTGGACTAAACTGCGGAACAATATTCATGCCTATGTGATTGAGCGCCGTCGAAGACGACCGTACCGAAGACTGCTTAGGGTCCTTAAAGAACTGCAGGACAGTATGCATGAATTAAAGGGTCGGGAGTTCTATACAAAACTGATTGATGAACTAAGGCAGTACCTCACCGCGAGAGGCAGTATCGATTACGAGTCCGCTACGGTACGTGAGGCGTCAGCCATGATAGATTCTGATTTTTCCGGTTCCAGCGCCAGTAAAGAGCTGGCTAGCCTGCTGAGGTTTGCTGACGAGGTTAAATTCGGCGGAAGACGGGTTATGATCCGAAGAAGAGAGGAAGATCTGGTCCTATTAACTGAAACTGCTTCAGAAATTGAAGAGGCAGCAGGAGGCTCCCGTGTTAATCTTTGAAAACCCCGGCTATCTGCTGCTGCTGACGCTTTTAATACCATCGATATATTTCAGTCATTTTTTTAGGGGGCGCGGGGGACTTGTTCCGGTTTCAATTGGTCTCTGGAAAAGCAGCACCTTTAAACCGAAGAATTATTTCCTCCGATTTATACTTTTTCTGTCCTCGGCTTCATTCTGGGCAGGAATCATCTGTATAATTTTTGCGATAGCCGGTCCCTCCTTTGTGGAAAAGGAAAAAATCTATCTCTCACGCGGAATTGATATAGTTTTTGTTCTCGATGAATCTCCGAGTATGGCGGCACTGGATTTTCCGCCCACAAACCGCTTTGATGCGTCAAAGGAAGTTATAAGGAAGTTTGTGAAGGCACGAGAACACGATCCCGTAGGGCTTGTGACATTTGCCGCTGAAGCAGCGCTCAGAATACCGCCGACACTGGATACGGAGGGTTTTCTCGACGAGCTAGAAACCCTCAAACTGATGGAGCTTGGAAACGGTACTGCAGTCGGGCTTGGGATTGCGATAGCTGCCCTGCATATGCAGGATTCGACTGCGGAAGAGAAGGTCATAATTCTGATTACCGACGGTGAAAATAATGCCGGTGAGATCGTTCCCGAATCAGCCGCCGATATAGCTGCGGGAATGGGCATACGAATATATACAATCGGAATCGGGACGAGGGGCGAGGTTCCTATAGAATATGAAGACCCCGAAACCGGAAAAATAATTACCGGCAGATATGACAGTGATTTCGATGAAGAATTGCTGATGGAGATTGCTGAAACTACGAACGGAAAATACTACTTTGCCCCGAGTACCAACGCACTTGAGGGAATTATGGATGTAATAGATTCGCTGGAAAGCAGTGAAAAACGTGTCAAAATTAAAACCACGTCAAGATCGGGCTACCGTCAGCTGACAATTCTTGCGATGATTCTGATCTTCGCCGATTTCTTCATCAAGAAAGTTATTTTCAGGGAGGTCTTCTAATGGCGTCCCGTCCTGAATTCTTCTGGCTGTTTTTGGTACTGCTGCCGATTGTGATCATCATGATCAGACGTTATCTGACAGGGCGAAAGAATCTTGCCGATGTTGCAGGTCTTTGGCGTCCGAGCAAATTCTATGATCTATATACGGTGAAAAACTTTTTTTCTTCACTTGGAATACTGGCGTTTTTCGTATTTGCGATTCTTTCACTGGCAGGCTTTCCCGGAAGGGAGATACCTGTCAGTTATGAACCGGCAGGGACCGATATTATTTTTGTTGTTGATGTATCCGAGAGTATGAAAGCCGCAGATATTGCCCCTTCCCGTCTTACGGCGGCTTCGAGGGTTATAAAGTCGGTATGTGAAAATACTCCGGACGGACGATTCGGGATTGTTGTATTCAAAGGCGGTGGGATCAAGATGATACCGTCCACCGAAGATGTCGAGTCGATTTATAACTTTCTAAGTTTTCTAAGTACTGATCTGCTTACCAGTCCCGGAAGTAATATCCACAGCGGTGTTGAGACCGCCTTGAGATCCTTCCCAAAGGCTGAAGAGAGGGAAAAGTATATTATTCTATTAACAGACGGCGAGCTTCATGAAGGCGATATGACCAAGATTGCTGAGCAGGCTTTTAAAGCTGATGTCTCCATATACTGTGTAGGAACCGGAACCGCTGAGGGGGCAAGAATCCCTCTTGCTGACGGAGGATACCTTGCAGACTCTGCCGGTGAGATTATTGTCACCAGGCTGCAGGAGGAGGGCTTGCGGCTGCTTGCTGAGGCTAGCGGTGGTAAATATTATTCGTCATCAGACAGCACCCTGCTTCCAGAGCTGATTGGAATAGCTGCCGGCACAGTTGAGGCCGATGACAGCAGATACCGGATTGTGGTTAAAGAGCGATATAGATTCTTCCTCGTTATTGCTCTTCTCGGGCTGTTTGTATCAAGGGCTGTAAAGGTTATAAAATGGAAAAAAAAGTTCTAATAACGGCAATTGCTCTGACAGTTCTGCTGAGCTCATGCTCTAATCCGGGGGTGTTTTTTTCCGTCTGGAGAGGGAACAATGCTTTTGCCGGCGGAGATTATCAGACCGCGAACACCGAATATCTTGCCTCGCTCGATAAAGAAATCTTTGAGGATTATATCAGTTACAATCTTGCAAACGTATACTATGCATTAGGCGAGGGCGAGGCGGCTTCCGAGGAATGGAAGAAAGCAGCCTTCACTGGTAACCTGGAACTGATGTTCCGAATTATGTACAACCGTGGTCTATATGAGTTTCAGAGCGGTAATTATGAAACAGCATTCAATTCATTCAGAAAGGCTCTTGAGATAAATCCTGAAAGCTATGATGCCAAGATTAATCTTGAATACAGCCTCAGGCGGATGAATGCAGGTGCTAATTCTACAGAGGGATCTGCTGCCGGTGCTCAGGATTCCGGAAATGGAGAGATATCAGGGGAGATAATGAGGGTGCTGGAGTTTATTAAGCAGAAGGATGCCGGACTCTGGACTGCCAATGAAGAAAAAAGTATGAGCACCGAAGGCAGGGACTGGTAGTGAAGAGAGCCGTTCTCCTTATTCTGCTTATACTGACAGCGACCTTTCTTTCAGCTGATGAGAAGAAGCATGGTGGATATTCTGCAAATCAGCCGACGATTGAAAGCTGTGTGATCACCCCCAATCCTGTCGGAAAAGGTGATTTGTTCACATTGACAATAATTGTTGATCATAACAATTCCGCAGAGGTGGATTTTCCGCTTAAAGATCTGCCTGAAAACCTTCTGCTGTGGCGGGGGCCGTATATCAGAAGTTTCGTTGATACCGACAAAGACGGATACTCATTAAGAAAGGTCAGAATTACTACTACCCTGAAGGCGCAAAAATCAGGAAGAATGATTTTTCCATCACTGTCCGTGATTGCTGATAACAGGGAACTGAGGACCGAGCCTGATCTTCTTCGGGTTGGGTTATATAAAAACAGGAAGCTTTATATGCCGATTGAGGTGGAATGGCAAACGGAATTTGATAAAATCTATGCCGGCGAAGCTGTACCCCTGTCTCTGATGGTTTTGAACCAGGAAAATGTTGCCATATTTGACAGTGCAAGGGTTGCTTATCCCCGCGATGGTTTTTTTGAGGAGGCCGAGGGGGTTTCTGAAATTACATCGATAACCGAGGGCGACATAATCCTATATGATATTCCGGCGGCAACCTATATCCTTACTTCTCCGGTTGCCGGTGAGGTGAAGATTCCTTCTTCCGGAGTTGAATATGAGGGAGTTGCCGGATGGACAGACAACCTCTTTCTGAAGATAAATCGGATTCCTTCTGAAATTAGTGAGAGCGGAGCGGTCGGCATATTCAATTTTACGGCATCCATCGACCGGGAAAGTGCAGTCACTGGTGAGAATATTGCCCTCACTGTTAGCGTAAGCGGAGACGGCAACCTGAATTACCTGAAGCTGCCTGAGCCTTCAACCGAAGGCTGTATTCTCGTGTCTTCGGAAGTCATTGATAATTATAAACCAAGCCCCTACGGTTTCACCGGATCGAAGACGGTTAGCTGGTTGTTCACGGCTGAAAATCCCGGGGTATCAAAGATTTCAATTCCGGATTTCAATTTTCTGAATAAGACTGCTGATCGGGTGGAATCTGTGCGCGGGACTGAATTTACCATCACGGTTTATGAGAGTTCTGCAGAAGACGGTGAGTCCGAATCACAGGTTTTTCCATTTGAAAAGATCGATACTGCAGATACACCTGCATGGAAAAACTACTATCGCTCATATTTTCGATATGCCTGGCTGCTGCCCGGTTTTATATTTTTTCTGCTGGCTCTGATCATGAAGGGAAAGCGGCTGCCGCTTGCAGGGGTTTTGTCGCTGATTATTCTGATAGCAGTTTTTTCAATCGGCCGTTTTGTGATTGGTGCGGACAGGCCTGAGAATGCAGGAATCAGGGCGGATGTTCTATATAATGATGCCCTTGATGCCTATGCAACCGATGATCTGACTGGGAGTCTGCATAATCTCAGAGCAGCAATCTACCACGATCCTGTAAACAGGCTGTATAGACAGACACTCAGTTGGATTGAAACAGAAAACGGTTTCGTGAACTCGGTTTCACCTTCACCGGGACTTCATCCCGATATCTTTTACTACATTCTGATAATATCTCTTAATCTGCTCTTTTTTGCCTTGGTACTCCGCATTGTGAAGTCTGGAGGCGGGGTATCGGTTATGATGATACTTTTTGGTTCTCTGATAATTTTTTCCGCAATAATGATCGGCTACAGTCATATTTCCCGGGAGCGGCAGACTGCTATCATATGTGCGGAGAGCAGCAGTCTTAAAAAAATCCCCCGTGAAACAGCTGAAGACTGGGTTCCCATGAACGTCGGAACGGATCTGAGAATTCTCGGTGAATCTGACGGTTTTATTCTGGTGGAGACCGGACTCGGGGTAAAGGGCTGGATTACTGAATCATGTATCCTCCGGGACAGATAAGGCGTCGGTAGGTAACAATGGGAATGAATGACTGGCTGGATAAGTATCCGCCGAAAGATAAAGATGTGAAAAAGACTTCTTCAGGCGCTGGTGTTCAGCCGGTGGGTAGAAAAAAACTGTTAAGGCAGTCTAGTCAGAGCAGTCTTGATCTGCATGGATTAACAGCCGAAGAGGCCCGTGCCGAGGTTGATGGCTTTCTTCGGGCTTCCAAACGGCAGGGGCTCAGGAAAATTTTGATAATTCACGGAAAAGGATACCATTCTGAGGGCCGTCCGGTTCTTAAAAAAGAGGTAATAAAAATACTTGAAAGAAGCCCGATAGCGGGCGAGTTTGGCACTGCCGACCGTAAAGAGGGCGGCAGTGGCGCGGTGTGGGTGTTGCTTAAATATTGATATTTAAGCGAACTGCCGTTCCGAGAACTAAGCTTTCAAAGCGCTTATCGTTCTCTGTAAATGATACGTCCTCTGGTCAAATCGTAAGGGGAGAGTGCTACTCTTACTTTATCGCCTGGAACAATTCTAATATAGTGTTTACGCATTTTTCCTGAAAGGTGCGCAAGGATAACATGTCCATTTTGAAGCTCTACCCTGAACATGGTGTTAGGCAGAGATTCTTTTACAATTCCTTCTACTTCAATAGCTTCTTCTTTAGCCACATTGCCTCCAAATAATTTAAAAGAATACTATGTGAATAAGAATCCTTTGTCAACCTGTTGACTTTTTTGCTCTTTTCATAGATATTTCGGCGTAAATAGTTTAAAACGAGGGTAATATGGACAAAGTATTTGTTGAGCAGATGAGGGTGGATTTGATTGCGCAGAAAAAAGAGATTATGAAGAGTCTCATGTCTGAGAGTGATGATTTCAACGCGATTGTGACAGCAAAACAGCCCAAAGATCTGGCTGATATTGCATCAGACGATATTGACAGAAATACGCTTGAAACCCTCAGTGCTAATGATGTCAGAAGACTGCGTTTAATTGATTCAGCTTTATCCCGTATTGAGAATGAACGCTATGGGCTATGCATGAGGTGTAATAAAAAGATACCAAGAGAGAGACTTGAGGCAATCCCTTATGCTCTCATGTGTATTGAATGTAAATCCACCGACGAAAGAAAAAACCGATAAACTCCAGCCCTGTTAAACCGATAATTTTAACAGGGTATGGAACTACAAAGTATTTCTAGACAATCTTTAGCTGTTTCTCAACTTGTCAGAGCCCAGGTCGGCACCGGAAGGATAGCTCTGCCTGTCAGCAGCAACAGGATTTACGCTAATTTAAAGCATATAACCGGTGTGGGCGGGGTTGGAAATCAGCCGGCCTTCTCTCTAAATCAGCTGAGAAGCCTTGATAACCTGATTGACAGGCTAAAGCTTCTGAAAGGTGAATCCGTCAAAACAGTAAATCTCGAAAATTCGTCAGAGAATGATATTACAACGATGATTGAGCAGTTTCGCAAGGATCTATACACCGAACTTCATAAAAATAATCCTTATATGGGCAGTATCAGCGCTTCGGGTCTTTCTCTCGAACTGTTCGCCTGAACACATGAACGAGACAATATTAACATATGCGGTAATCGTCACGATCATTTTTTATGCCGCAATTCCGCTCGCCGGAGCTTTTTCGGTCAGGCGTAAATGGCGTTTTTTCAGAGCGCAGGTTATTGAAGCAAGTATATCAAGAGAAGTGTCTTACTCAAATCCCGACAGGAAGGTCGACGGTTCCTCAGGCAGGTATTGTTTTATCGGAGATCTGCAGGCTATTCAGGATGACAGCTCAATCTGGCTGAATAACGGCAAGGTCAGCGTCCGCGCGGAAATGAAGGATGTCAAGCTTTATCTTCTGCCGACAAGCCGGTCGATCGAAAATGAAGACAGGATCGAAGAGAATAATGTGATTCTGCCTCAGGACATGCCCAAACGCATCAAATGGGAAAGGGTTTATTCACTCACCCAGGGTACGGGTGTTGTTTTATCAGGACAGGTTTATGTGGAAAATGGTACTCCGGTCTTCAGAAACACCGAAGAGCAGCCTCTTCTGGTAATCATATATGATGGTAAAAAGGAAAGTATCCTGCGGCGTTCAATCTGGACCGGCCGGCAGCTGAATGAATTCTGGAATAATCTAACCCCCCTCTCTTTGATTACCGGTTCGTTTTTTCTTTTTGTACTGACTTTTTTTTCCTACCGGCAGTTCGGTTCTGATACTCCCACTATACTCGCTGCTGTAATGAGTTTTATCCCTCTCCTGCCGTTTCTTCCGCCGGGAATAGTTCTGTATTTTATATTCAGACGATTGTGGCGCAGCGGACGATATCTGCGCGGTGAGAGAGATCTGCTTCGGCTGCCTCTGAGATATCCGGAATATGATGAGTATGCAAGCTGCCGTGAAGCGCTTAGGGATTTTCCCGATGCAAAACTCCGCAGCTGCGGAATTATTGATGAGGATGAGGTGATGTCGATTCCATGCCGTCTGTTTTCTTCTGCCAAAGGCGGAAGTGAGCCGCCGCCGCGGCATTTTTTTGAAGAGTTGATTATCCCCGGTGATCCGGAAGAGCTTGCCTGGAAATGCAGAAGCCGCGCAAGGAAAATGGAAATCCTCGCTGCGGCTTCGATTAGTCTTGGTTTTGTTGTAAACGGACTCTTGTTTTATTTTGTACTTATCTGGTTCCTCTGATTAGCTCGAGGGAGCTGTAGAGCGTTTGCGGGCATGATTCACAGTAAGTTTTCGACCTTTGAATTCTTCCCCGTTTAATAGTTCAATAGCCCTTTCAGCCTGCTTTTTTGAGATATCCATAAAAGAATAGCTATCGAGAACCTTTATGCTTCCTATGTCTGACTGTTCAAGATCGAGTTTTGACTGGAATAATCGTGCGAGATCCTTTGGGAATACTCTTCGGTTCTTTCCGACGCTTATAAAGAGGGTTGCTTTATCAGGATCAGACTCTTTTCTCTGGGGCGCCCGTCTAGGAGCTTTATCGCCGGTACATGCTGTTTTGAGCAGGTAGGCGCTTAAATATCCTCTTTTTGAGAATGGAGTGTGTTTTTTAAAAAGCTTCCTGTAAACATTCAGAATGTCAGGGTTTTCTTCCTCTATAATGTTCTTAATAAAATTTTGAATGTTCTGTTCAACCGCTGTAAGGTCTACTGTTTCGTCGGTTTTTTTCATCTCTGAAGTCTCCTGTAAATGTTCTTCATCCATGGTAATGATAACCGGTTTTTTTACCATAGGTTCAATAAGACTGACTGATTCAATATTGTCAGTATAAAAAAGGCTCTGATGCTTTTCGGGCATCTTTGAAAAAATAAAAATAAGATCCTGGTCGAAACCATCTTCTTCCAGGTTGACCGGAGTATCGACTACAGCCGTCTTGATATGGGATAAATCAATGTTTTCACGGCGGATGTGGTCAATAATCCTTGAGGGGGTTCCGATAATGATATCAGGCGTGTTGGACAAAGTCTTAAGTTCCTGTTTGATCATTGAATCTGATATCAGCTTGGCGATGACTAAATCTGATGAAGATTTTGAAATGTGCCGAGAGAATTCCCGTCCGGTTTTCCGGACGTTCTCCGGTTCCGAAACGATGACTATGATCCGGGTATGATCCTGATGGCTACTAAGGTTGACAAGAATTGGAACAATATAGGATGTCCGCTTGCCTCTAGCACCGTTCACTCCGGCAATTATGTCTTTTTTCTGGAAAAAAACAGGAAAAACCTTATTCTGGAGAGGGGTAGGATTGTTGAATCCGGCATTTTTCAAAAAGTAGAGAATTCTATCATCAATTTGAGTAGGATTAATCTTTTGATGCATGCCGGCTACAATACTGATATTTTTTACCTTTAAAGGATTTATTATGAGAAAAAGAGTCTTATTACTTATCTCTTTCACCCTTCTTAGTATTCTAACTCTATATTCCGAAACTTTCAAGTTCAGTTATGAAACAGATGATCGTTATCGTATCCTTTCACGCGTAGATGAGTATGTGTATATCAATAATATCTATTCTCATCGGGCTGATATTCTGAACAAGATTACCGTTCATGTAAAAGAGGTTGAGGACGGAACCGGTTTTATTGAATCAAGATTTCAAACCTCTGAGCGCACCTCGGGAACCTCTGGTGCTTATCAGTGGGCAACGGAGTATGAATCTATATTCAAGCGGGATGAGCGGGGCAGATATGAGATTGCTCCTCAGTATTTCATGCCTGTTGTCCGGGATGTGCCGGTTTTTCCGGATCGTGATCTTCAGCCCGGAGATACCTGGTCGTGGAAGGGGGAAGAGGTTCATGATTTCAGAAAGAATTTCGGAATTCGCGACGCCTATCATATCCCGATATATGTAAACTATACCTATCTGGGAAAAGGAGAATACGATGGTTTTGAATTCGATAAAATCTCAGTAAAATATAATATCTTTTTCAGACCGACCGAAATTCCCTATGGGGCCGATCTCTATCCTGTAAGAATAGCTGGAAGCTCCGATCAGCTCATCTACTGGGATTCAAATTCCGGGCGTCCCCATGCATATGAAGAAAATTTTGAGTTTGTGTTTGAACTTTCTACCGGTAATACGGTTGAATACCGCGGAATATCCGATGCCTATATTGTTGAAAGCCCTGAAATGGATAAAAAGACTGTAGCTGAAGATATTAGAAAGATAATTGATGATGAGGGCATGGAGGACACCGCTGTTTCGGTGAGTGAAGAAGGCGTCAAAATAACATTAAATAATATTCAGTTTGCGCCTAATTCATCGAGGCTGCTCGGAGGTGAGCTTGAGAAGCTGGACCAGATTGCCGGTATCATTGCTGAATATCCAGAGCGGGACATCCTGGTTGAAGGTCATACTGCTCTCGCCGGTACACCGGAGGGAAGGCTGCAGCTGTCAGAGCAGCGTGCACATGCAGTAGCCGATTACCTGTTGAAGAAAGGAGGCCGTTTGCCGGAGCAGATTATCATGAGGGGTATGGGGGCGCAGCATCCGGTTGCCGACAATTCAACCGAAGAGGGTATGCGGAAAAATCGCCGTGTTGAGATAATTATACTGGAAAATTAAGCAAAATCTGCGATTTTGCTTCAGGAGATTTTGCGGGAGACCGCAAAACTCCACAGAACTAACGACATATGTAGGAGTATTACTTTGCAGGAGACCGCAAAACTCCACAGGCCGAATGAGTTATGCAGCTAATTATTTAGATAACTTGTAGTATTCAGCTCTTCGGGTACGGCGGGACTCAATCCATTGCATAGTTGATTCAAATGTGCGGTTTACTACCCTCTCAATGGGAAAACCTGTTTTCTCAAGCAGGTTTTCAATCACCTGATGATTTCCAACTTCATTGAGGGCGTGGGCATCGGTGCTGACTGTCACACTGCAGCCGGCGGATTTGCATGCTTCGATTAGTTCGATAGTCTGTTGCTGGCTGCTTCGCCCCAGCATGGTTTTTGCGTTATTCAGTTCAACAACGGTGCCGGTTTCGGTGGCCGCCTCTGCAATCAGCCCGAAATCCATCATGTAGTGCGGCGCGTTAGGATGCACAATTATATCCACGCATGGATTAGCTTTCAGGGCTGCAGTCATTATTTGTGAATAGTAAGCCGGTTCGGCATCTTTCACCTTGAAGTTGTGAAACCCAAGAAGAACTACATCATAATAGGGCATGAATTTCTTAATGATATCAATGCTTCCGTCCACATCTACTACATTGCACTCCATTCCTTTGAACAGAATGATGCCTTCGACAGGATTATCGAGTCTGTTAAAAAAAGTGCTGCTGGTTTTTCTGCCTAGATAGGGGCCGTGATCCGTTATTGCCTGGCCTTTAAGCCCCATATCGCGTGCTTTTGTGAGCATTTCAATAATACTATGGAGTCCGCAGTTGCTGAACGAGCTGTGAGCATGTAAATCAGTTTCAAACATGGGATGATTATATAAAAGAATGAGGAAATGATAAACACACAAGCTGGTGAGACGGAGCCCCCGGCACCGGCCGAAATTGCTTGGCTGCGCCTGCGAAAATTTCAGCCGTTCCCGGGGTCGCCTTCTCACTCGGGAGCATGGTCATTCTTTCATCTAAAGGCGTAGGGGTATAAGATTCGTTTTTGGGGTTGTTTGTGTTTTACCGGCGATCGGACTTGAACCGATACAGAGTTGCCCCCGGCAGATTTTGAGTCTGCTGTGTCTACCAATTTCACCACGCCGGCATATCAACATTAATGTTAACGGACGGCTCGAGCCGTCTAAAAGAAATTACATCATAATTTGCACTTTTGCAAGCGCTTAATGAAATGGCCGGGAATGACAAAACAGGGGTGACAGGCTATAGTTGCCTATGCGTAACCTTAACAAGCTATATGAAAACTGCCGCCTCTGTCCGAAGATCTGTGGGGTCGACAGATTAAACGGACAGCCAGGAATCTGCCGTATGCCGGCCGGGGCGGTGGCCGCGTCGGCGGTACTTCACAAGGGCGAAGAGCCTCCCCTGATCGGTAAGCACGGCTCGGGAGCGATTTTTTTCAGCGGCTGCACGCTCGGCTGTCCCTTCTGCCAGAATGCGCAGATAAGTATTGATGATTTGGGTTCCGGGTTAAGCGATTCTGAGCTGGCCGGGATTTTTCTGAAGCTGCAGGAGCGAGGCGCCGCTAATATAAATCTTGTGACAGCCAGCCAATTCACACCGTCGGTGATTGCCGCAGCAGATGAGGCCCGAGGCCTGGGGTTGCAGATTCCAATTATGTGGAACAGCTCGGGCTATGAAACCCCGCAAACTATTAAACTGTTGTCGAATACTATTGACATCTGGCTGCCGGATATTAAAACGCTTGATTCAAATTCGGCCGGCAGGCTGTTTGATGCTCCCGATTATCCGATAACCACGCGGGCGGCAATACTTAAAATGGCTGATCAGCTGGAAGTTCGGGGCGGTACATTGATAAAGAACGATCTCATGAAACGCGGCATGATAGTGCGTCATCTTGTGATGCCCGGCGAGATCGATTCAAGCCGTGAGGTCTTTGAATGGTTCGCAGAAAATCTGAAAGACAGGGCCATGCTGTCGGTCATGGTGCAGTATACTCCGGTGAATGCCGCGGGTGAAAAACTTGCCGGCCATGATTACATAATGCCTGATTCAGATTATAAAAGAATCATGCAGTGGCTGGAAGAATTCGAAATAGAGGAGGGTTTTCTGCAGGCGCCCGAAGCCGCCTCAAAGGAATGGATTCCTGACTTTAACCGCCCGAACCCGTTTCCGGAGAAATATTCATCGCCAATCTGGCACTGGCGGCAGGGGCTTCTCTAGTTTTATCAGATTAATCCCATCCCGGACAGGCAGACTGATGCCCCGGCTATCGAGGCTGTTTCGGTGCGCAGCACCCGGGCACCGAGACTGCAGAGAGTGAAGCCTGCGTCCCTCAGTCTCTGCCTCTCTTTGTCTGTCCATCCACGTTCTGAACCGATCGCGAGAGTGACGCGTGATGCTTTGTTATTCTCAATTTTCCAGAATTCACTTAGCGATATCGTTGCCTGGTAGTTATCGAGGGCGATGAGAACAGCCTTGTCCGCTTCCGGCTGCAGTGACTCGATTGCGCATCTTAGGCTGTGTTCTACTCTTACCTCCGGCAGCTGAGTGCATACAGCCTGCTGAACTCCTTCAATGAGTACTTCGCGGATTTTTTCGTCTTTAAGCGCACTGCTCTGTATATAGCTTCGTTCGCCGTTTTCGGTTCCGCAGAGGACAAAACGCTCTATTCCCAGGGCTGTAGCCTCCTTGAGTACCTTTTTCACTGTCGGCGGGCGTGACAGGCCGAGAAGCAGCGTCAGCGGGTGAAGTCCGACAGGTTCGGCTTCAGCGCTAAATCTCAGGCTTATTATTTTTTCTGAAATATCGGTAATCGACGCCTTTCCCTGCATGCCGTTAAGAATCCCGGCTTCAAATGATGTTCCGGTTTCGGCTTTAAGGATCTTCTTCAGATGGACAGCCCTGATATCCCCTGCTTTGAGAGTTATTGTCATGTCCGGCTCAAGTTCTTCCGGTTCGAAAAGAATCAGATTCATAGACTGAAGAGTATCATGCCGATATCGTACTGGTCAAACTCAGCACCTAGTAGTAAAATAAAATTATGCTCATAAACGTCTTTCTGGTAATTCTGTTTGTATTTGATTTCGCGCTGATATACATGATCTACTTCTATAATCCGTCAGGTACTATAAACAGGTTTTTGAGTCTGCTGCTGATTCCCATTATGCTCTCAAATATCGAGATGCTGCTGCTGATGACTGTTGAAAGCAGTCTTTCTATCGATATAGGTTTAAACATGGCCTTTCTTGGTGGATTGTCGTTTTTCCCGATGTTTTATCATTTTTCATTTTATTATCCGCGCAATGTTATGACCGGCAAAAGAAAGAAGCGGGTAATTATTCTCTATATTGGTACGATTGTCATCGGAGCCGGTCTTTTTTTTACCTACCTGCTCAAACCTGAGGTAGTATCAAAGGCTGATGTTTTTCATATCTTCGAATTCTTTAAGATTATACCCGCTTTTTTTGTATTCTATATCATTATGTTTATTTATACTTCAGGGCTGCTTGCAGTCACTATCCGGAAATTTATTAAATCCTGCAACATGAATCTCATGGCGTCTGAAAAGCGCAATATCATAATGATCATCGCGGGCTTTATTCCCACCTCAATTTTCATGTTATTCAGCTATTTTCTTTTTCTTCCTCTAAGAAGCGGAATGAAGATATATCTTGTTTTATCCGCATTCTATACTGTTTACTTCATTATTCTTCTGCTGTCGTTCGGATATCTGGATAAGAAGGCTATTGTCAGAACCCTGTTCACCTATCCTGTTACTATCGTGATAATAGTACTGATCTTCAACTACGGACTGAAGGGTTTTAATGATAATATCAGCAGCCATTTCGGTCTGAATCCTTCGATTGTTCTATTCTCTGAAATTCTGATTCTGATGCTTCTTCTTTTTCCTGTTGTGAGGGTTTTTGAATCAAGGCTGCTCCGCGGAGGCAGTTCTGTTCCCGGTGATTTTCATAACAGCTTGAAGAAATCAGCTGCCGGGCTTTCAGATATAGTTTCCATGACGGAACTGAATACCTACCTGGACGGGCTGTTCTATCAGCAGCTTCAGATCACGAAATATATGCTTCTTATAAGTACTGAGTCAGGCGGCGAATTCGCTCCGGCCGACGGGAGAGAAGATCTTCGTTTTCCGGGATACGGTGAGCTTGCCGGGAAACTGGAAGGCTATCGCAAGATTATGAATATCCAGCAGATGTCTCTTGCCTGGCACGAGGGAGAAGAACTGCAAACGCTTTACGATCAGAAAATTGTACTGATTGCTCCATTATTTAACCGGCAGGAACTTATAGGCTTCTTCCTGTTCGGAGAGCCGGGACCTGCAAGAGCCTGGTATCCGTCCGAAGTAGACGAGCTGGAGTTTTTTCTCTCGGGTGTTCCGGTTGTTATTGCGCGCTGTTCAATGCATGAAAAGGCGATAGCATTGGAGAAGAGGCAAGCCTCAATAGAGAAAATGGCTGTGTTGAGTGAGATTTCATCAGGGATAGCACATGAAATAAGGAACCCTCTTTCGATCATATCCGCTTCAGCAGAGACAATGGCGTTAAGAGAGCTGTCGGCTGATGAGGTCAGACGGTTCGCCTCTTATATCCAGGATGAGACGCAGCGTATGTCGCGGCTCCTGAGCAGAATACTATCTATCTCGGTGAATTCAGAAGCGAAGCATCAGCCGGTGAATATTGTAAAGATAATCCGCAGAGCGCTGGATCTTGTTTCCACAAAACTGAGGAAGAAGAATCTGATTATCGATTTCAAATCAGAAAGTGAAAGTGTTGTGGCTGTTATTGATAATGAGGTTCTGATGCAGGTCTGTCTTAACCTGATCCTGAATGCGGTTGATGCGATGTCTGACGGCATGCGACTGAGGGTTGATGTCGGTTATCTGGGGGAATCACAGGCCAGTATAATATTTGCGAATCAGGGGCAGAAGATACCCGATGATGTACGAGGCAGAATATTTGATCCTTTTTTTACGACTAAGAAAACTGGCACAGGACTGGGGCTGTCTATATCCAAGCGGCTGATAAAGGATGCGTCAGGAGAGATCAATCTCCTGAATTCCGGTGATGAAACAGTTTTTCAAATTCTGCTTCCGGCATCGGCAGATTCTGTGCGATAATCTTTGAGCGGTGAATTAAAATGACAATGAATAATAAAAAGAAAATTATGATAGTTGAGGATGAGGAGAGGCTTCTCGATCTCTTCCTTTTTAATCTCAGAGATAAGTATCCGGTTGAAGGGTTCTCTTCTGCCGAGAGCTTTCTTGAGGTTTTTGTTCCTGACGAGACACTGATGGTTATCACGGATGTCAGGCTGCCGGTAAAGAGCGGTCTTGATGTGCTGAAGGCGGTCAAGCTTGTATCATCCGATATCCCTGTTGTCATTATGACTGCTTATGGAAGCATAGATCAGGCTGTATCCGCCGTCAAAATGGGAGCCTATGATTATCTTACAAAACCCGTTGCATTCGCTCAAATTGAAGAAGTTATAGAAAGGGCACATACTTTTCGTGAAAGTATTGCTGCAGAGGCGCCTCTTTTTCCCACCGATTCAGGATTTATTACCGCGGACGGCAATACTGTTGATCAGCTGAATCTTGCCGCCCGCGTTGCCCCGCAGACCATACCGGTGCTGATCCTTGGTGAAACTGGAACAGGCAAGGAGATTGTCTCGGAACTGGTGCATAAGGCGAGCAGCCGCAGCGGCAAGTTTGTAAAGATTAACTGCGCCGCCATTCCGGCTGAGCTGCTTGAGGGAGAACTGTTCGGCTATAAGAAAGGTGCCTTCACCGGCGCAACCGAGTCTTTCGAGGGTAAGATCAAACTGTCTGACGGCGGTACATTGTTCCTGGATGAGATAGGCGATCTTTCTGAATCTCTTCAGGCAAAGCTGCTGAGAGTGCTTGAGGATCAGAGCTTTTATCCGCTCGGCGATAATAAACTTGTTTCGGTTGATCTACGGGTAATTGCTGCGACCAACTGTGATCTCAAGTCTGAGGTTGAAGCGGGCCGGTTCAGATCAGATCTCTACTACCGGCTCGCGGTAGTACCGGTTAGAATCCCGCCCCTGCGGGAGCGTCCGGGGGACGCTGTCATGATTGCAAGAAAGTTTTTTAAAGGATTAGTTTTAGAAAACAGGACAAAGGCAAAAACAATTGACGACAATGTCTACGATGCATTATCAATTTATAGCTGGCCCGGAAATGTGCGGGAGCTGCGAAACGTTGTTACTCAGATGGCTCTGCTGGCGGAGGACGGCGTAATCGGAATCGAGCGGGTTCCGGCCGAGATAATGAATGAGAATATTAACGCCGACGGTATTCCCGCCACCTATGAAGAACTGAAAGAGATGAAAAAGATATTGAAAAACGAGACTGTTTCCAGGATTGAGAAGCGGTTTTTAATATCTGCTTTGACTAAGAATCAATGGAATGTTTCAAAGACGGCAGCTGCGGCCGGAATAGACCGCCGTTACCTGCAGAATCTGATGAAAAAATACAACATTCGAAAACAGAAATAAACCTGAAGGCTAAACCCCGACTGTTTCTTCCGTTTTATCGTTTTTTACTGTTGCCGGTATTTCAGATGCTCCTTCCTTAAACTCATAAAGTTTTTTAAACCGTGCTGTATCTTTATTCCATCTGAAGTCCGGAGTATTTATATCTTTAACCCACTGCTCCTCGGTCAGTTCTTTTACTCTTTCAGAGTAATTATCAATAAATTCCATTACCTTCGGATCATTGATTACATCCTCTGAGCCCTGGTGTGCCTCTTTCGCGACGTGCTTGTGAACAGCATTGCGAAGAATCTGCGGGTTGTCGATAATCATGCAGGGCCGTCTGAGATTTGCATTTTCATTATACGGGAATGACTGTCTGATTTCCTTGAAGAACGGACTGTTGAAGATTTCAATCAGGGGTTTGTCCCTGATGTTATCTACTCCGAAGTGGGCGAATACACAGGCTTCAACATTGCCTGAGTTGAGGATATGCAGATACTGTCTCCCTCCGGCAAGGCAGCCTCCGACGAGTTCCCCGTCGTTCCAGAAATCAGCAAGAAACAGCGGATATTTGGCTCTCAGCGCTTTCACCCTTTTACCGGCCATAACGCGCTGCTCTGCAGTTGGAACAAGTTCAAGCAGCGGATCTTTTCCTACCGGCATGAAAACAAAGAACCAGCCGAAGATTGCCCCGAGCCCGAGAAAATGTTCCATCAGTTTCTCGTCGGTAACCACGTCAAGATTATTCCGGGTGACAGTGACTGAAATACCGAAGAGAACCCCTTCTTCCCGGAGGTTTGCCATCGCTGTATGGATTTTTTCCCATACACCGCATCCCCGCCTTGCATCGGTTTCCGCTTCCCATCCTTCAACGGATATCGCGCATGCAACATTTCCAAGTTTTGCAAGTTTTTTACAGGTTCCCTTGTCAAGCAGCGTGCCGTTAGTATAGGTGAGAAAGAACATATCGTTATGTTTTTTAAACAGCCTCAGCAGCATGTCCTTGAGAATCCAGGGTTCACCGCCTGATATTACGACGAAGTAAGAACCGTTTTCTTTCAGCTGGGTTAAAATGCTGTCAAGTTCGGATTCGGAAAGTTCTCCGTCCTTCAGATATAGTCCTGAATAGCAGCCCTGGCATCGCAGGTTGCAGCGCATCGACGGGCTTATTGTAACAAAATTGGGCATCCAGGTATCCTGGGGATTGCTGCGAATCCGGTTACGTAATGCCGCGCCCTTATAGAAATGATTGAAAATCAGGTTGTTCAGAATCCTCTTTTTATAGCTTCTGCTGAGTTCTTTGCCTACTCTGAGAAAAATATCATGAAAGGTTGTATTCTCTTTGAGCGACGTACCGATGCTGTTCATCAAATATGAAAGGCCGTCGTCAGCATCAAGATATTTATCGGCGTATTCTACAAGACGTTCCAGATCTCTCCGTTTTCCTGAAAAACCCTTTGCCATCCTGTTAAACAGAATTTTCCGCATAATTGGATTATCTATTTTTCCCATTTTGTTTCTCCTCTGTATTGCACATCTATAAATGTATGATTGTTAATAGAACTGCAGTAAACGTGCCAACTTATATCCAGCAAAGAGGCTAAATCGTGTAATTGCTTATAATAAAAGGAAATATTTATTTTTAACTTAATGATGAAGGATGAGGGGAAGTGGGAATTGCGAATGTTTTCAGTAATATCAGGCGGTATCGAGCTGAAATTTGAATATAACTTGTTGCGTAGTAAGGGGTTACCAGGTGCGAAGCGGTTTTTCGCACCCGGTGATACTGAGGAGGAGCTATTCCGGACCTATTACGGTTCCTTCGAAATCCTGGTTTTCCAGCAGTTTAGACATGTTGCTGATGTCTTTTCCGGCTGCTGTGATGACGGTGAGCCCAAGTTCTGCAGCCTTTTTCGTGGCCACAGGATCAAAGGGAACATTTCTGCCTGGAATCCACTTGTCTCCAACTAACGCTTTCAACTCATCCCAGCTCATCTTATCCAGCGGAACGGCATCAGGATAGAGTTTCGGGTCGGCTGAATATACCTTTGAAATATTTGACAGATTTATAACGGTGTCGGCCTTAAAACGTTCAGCGAGAACAACCGCATCAAAATCAGTAGACCAGCCTGGTTTCCAGCCTGCGGCAACCATTATCCGTCCGTCGAAGCTTCCCGGGGCAGTGGGGTCAGTAACAACCTTGTTTTTGCATAGCTCTCCGAATATTCCTTTAACGAGCTGTCCGTTAAGTCTTGTCGCCATGATTCCTATCCAGTCCTGAAGATCAGCATCGGTATTACTGGAGATCTCCCGGTAGGCAGCCTGATAGGACCTTGCCGGCCCACCGCCTCCAATAACGAATATTAGCTTCCTGGTCTTGTCCCTGTTAAGATAGGCGAGGATTTCAGTATAGAATTCCTTTAAAAATTCAGTATCGACCTTGTCCGGCGCGACTATAGATCCGCCGAGAGAAATAACCTTGATATTTTCCATACTCATACTATATGGATATATGGGTCTTGAAACAAGGCTGATATGAGGCTTATACTGCCTTTAGATGAGGCTTTTCAAAAAAAAAGATACACCTGAAGAGACAGATATTGTTTATGAAAAATGGCACACTTCCTTTTCTGTATTTCAGGAACACAGGTTTATTCCTGAATCAGCTGCTGATTACTCTTCAAGAATTGAACACAGGGCATTAAAACTCAAGCTAGGGCGGAAAAATCTGTTTGCCTGGACCGATGATCCCCTCTACCGATATGATGATTTTCTGCTGAAGGCTGAACTCGGCATAAATAGCGAAAACGGATACTCTTCTACAGGCTTTCTGTTCCGGCGCACCGATGACATGAGCTACTATTATTTTCTCGTTTCCAATCGAGGGCACTACCGCCTTGATCAGGTGATGAACGGAACGCCGTCGATTATTATCGACTGGACTCCTACCCCTGATTTCAACCCTGAAAGGTTCACGGTAATTATCTCAACCGACGGCAGCATGATAAGCCTGTCCCTGAACGGGGCCTGGCTCGGGAATGCCTCTGATGACAGTCTCGGTGCCGGCGGTATCTCGTTCGCCGGTCAGAACTATGACGAGACCGATGATGCCTCATTTGCCCTTTATAATATTGAGATGGAATCAAGGCCGACACAGCTTGAAACCAGGCGTGAGCGGCTGCTGCCGTCTGCTGTTCCCGTTGAAGCAAGGCTCAGATTTGTCGAGAGCCGGATGCGCAGCGGACATTACTCTGCCGCATTGATAGAGATTAGAAAGGTGCTTCCCTCAATAACCGATAACGCTGAAGCGCTTATGATGGCGGCGGACTGCTGTATGAACCTCGAGATGTATTCTGAGGCTTCAGCCCTGCTTGGAAAGGTGCCTGCATCTGAACGTGGTGAGCGTTATCTTCTGCAAAAGGCCGGAATCCTCTATCTTATGAATGAATTTATCGCTCTGCGTGATCTCCTGACCGAAAATACATCATTGCTTGCAGCCAGCCCCGTTGCGTTCAACCTGTTGGGTAATGCTGAATACTCTCTCGGAAACTGGGAAAAATCGGCAGAGGCTTATAATACTGCATATACTCTTGATAGCGGTGAAGCCCTTTTCGCCTTCAATGCTGCAAGGGCTTTGAGTCGTTGCGGCAGACAGGACGACGCGGCAGCAATGTATGGAAAGTCTGCCAGGCGGTATTTCAGATCCGGGGATTACAGCGCCCTTAGCGGACTGCTGCCGTTTTTAGAAGAGCTTGATGAATCGAATCCTGAAACCAGGATTCTGAAATCCAAGCTGCTGTTTCAGGATAATGATTTTGACGCGGCCGAAAAGATTTTTAAGGACCTGATTAAAGAAGGTGCAGCCGACAGTACGGTTTTCTATCTCAATGCTCTAATCGAAGTGAGGAACAGCAGGCCCCGGAAGGCCGTTGAGTTTTTTAAAAAGGCTGTAGAGCTTGAACCGGATTATTATCTCTATCAGTTTAAATTTGCCGAGTACCTTTTTGTGACCGGCGGAAAATATACTCAATATCTGGATAAGGCAGTTGAGCTCGCTCCTGATGACCCATGGGTGCAGAACCTCTCAGGACTGGTCAGGATAGAGCAGGGCGATTATGCCGCTGCGGCAGAATGTTTTGACAGGGCCCTGTCATCAGCCCCCAGTGAGGATGAAATAAGGGTAAACTATTCAGAAGCGATGTTTCTTGACGGCAGAACCGAAGATGCTCTCGAACTGCTTGGCGGCGAGGGTCCTGATGTACTCAACCAGCGCGGAAATATTCACTCAAGACTTAATGATTATCACTCCGCAGCTGCCGACTATGAAGCAGCTTACAAAGCTGCGCGGGAGCGGTCGGACATTATTCTCAACCTTGCTGCCGCCTGTATCGAAACCGATGCCTTCAGCCGGGCGGAAGAACTGCTTGTAAGAGTACTCGATAACACCGAGAGCGCACAAGCCTACAATCTCATGGGTAATCTCGCCAGTCTGAAGGGAGAGTATGGTCGGGCCGAGGCTGCCTACGGCAAGGCTGTTGAGATCAGTCCTGATTTTGTCGATGCAGTATGTAATCTCGCCGAACTGCACATCAGCCGAGACAGGCTGAATGATGCTGATTTGCTGCTCAGTGGTCTGAAAACGGAAGAGCCGGGAGAACGGTTGAGGGAGTTGAAGGAAATTGTATTCCGGAAGCGGATGAATATATACAGCTGCAGCATCTGCGCTGAGGAATGGATAGTGCCGAAAAAAATAGCTGATCAGTCCGCTTTACAGCTTGTGGGTGAACCGCCGGACAATATGCCGGCAGGCAAGTGTACCGGCTGCGGAAAAGTCTACTGCATCGGTTGTGCAAAAGAGCATCTGAGTGAGGGCCGGCTGGTATGTGCAGACTGCGGTGCGCGGCTGAAACTTTCGGAGGACTGGATGCGCTACCTTTATCACGAGAAGGATTACAGCTGATACAGAACGCTGATCTGACTTGAC
>DMKD01000393.1 GCA_003454605.1 Spirochaeta sp.
TAGTCCAGCGAAGGGGATACCCCTATAATTTATTATCCAATGCGGTAAAGTTCACCCCGGGTGGGGGCAGTATCAGAATTACTGCTGCGATGATTGACAGTAATGAGAGAAAAGAGCTGGATATGCGGATTCCTGAAAACTCCAGGTTGAGAAAAACAGAAGAAGAAATTATTAAAATATCGGTAATCGACACTGGAATAGGAATAAGCCCGGAAAACCTTGAACGTGTATTTAATCCGTTTGAACAGGTGGAAGGCTCGGCAAAAAGGAATTATCAGGGTACCGGGCTCGGTTTATCTCTGACCCGCCGGCTCGTGGAGTTTCACGGCGGCATTATATGGGCCAAAAGCGAAGGTGAGGGAAAGAGCAGTGTGTTCAGTTTCCTGATTTGTTAGGTTTGAATTAAAAAGTTTTTACTTGTACAGTATTTTAAAAGGTTTTATAATCACAGCTATGAAAAGAATTGCATTTTTGCTGATAGTTTTGTTTATATTATCATCCGGCGGGATTGGTATTACTGTTTTTTACCATTATCTATATCCTGCAGGGGCAATTTTTGTTCTTGCAGCAGGTTTATTCACCGTCTTGTTTACAAGGATTATTAAGATATTTAATAGTGCAAGAGAAGAGAATAAGCAGGATGTTCAAATTGAAAGCAATAACTACGCTGAATTGAATAATAAACTTGAAGAGAATATTGCTCTTAATCAGAAACTAAGGGAGCTTGCAGACAGCCGGAAGGATACTGTTTTTAACCTGATTTCACTGATTATGGAATATGAATCAGTTATTCCAATTGTAGAGAAGCTTTCAGATATTGTTATCGGGAAAAGTGGAGAATCAATAGAATACACTACTGAAAGAATTTTTTCTATTGTTGATGAAAGCGAGAAGGTTGGAACAGATATTCAGGATCTTTTAGCTGATATGAGTTCCGGTGACAATAGCCTTCAAAATGATGTAAAGAAACTAGTTGATGAAGTCGACGGATTTAAAACGGTTGTGGATGATGTAGGAGAACTGAAAAAAAGTTACAGCAGGGATATGGAATCTCTAAAGAATACTATTACTTCTGTAACGGAGTTATCCAGGGGCATTGCAGATATTGCTGATCAGACAAATATTCTGGCAATTAATGCCTCAATAGAAGCCGCCAGAGCAGGCAAGGCTGGAGCAGGGTTTGCGGTAATAGCGGGTGAAACACAGGAGCTTTCAAAGGTTATTAAAAAGATAACCGAAGAAATTGTGTTAATGATAAATGATATTGCCGCAACTACAGATTCTTCGTTTAAACGTCAGTCTGAAACCCTGGTGAACACCATAGAACATTTAAAACATGCGCAGTCCAGTTTTCAGGATATGACGGTTAATCTTTCTCCACAGATACAGAACATTGCATTGTCGATACGTAAATCAAAGGAATTATCCGAGACTGTAACCGGTGAACTTAATGAAATTACCATGTCACTGCAGCATCAGGATGCCACAAGGCAAATTCTGGAACATCTTGTCTTAATTCTTAATGAGGCCGGTAATAACTTTGAGAGTATCAGCAGCCGCTTCAGTGATGAAGAACTTCCGGATAGAGCTGCTATCGAGCATAATATAATTGAAACGGCACAGAAATTTTTCACAGTCAGAGATGAGTGGCTCGCAATGAATATAGAGCTGGATGAGGGTGATAAAGAAGATGCAAAAGAGAATATAACTCTTTTTTAATTGTTTTCATAGGGAGTATTTCTAGCACTCTGTGGGTTAATTAAATAGAGAGTAATGAGTTGCTAAAAATACTCCATTTACATCTATGGTTGGAATTTAAAAAGTCACCGACTTTTTAAATTCCCTCAAGTAATTGTTTTATTTCAACTCTCAGTTCTTCAAATTCTTTATCGAATATTGGTAATATTTCTTTGCAATTATCAAAATCGTTTTTCTTTCCATAAGATTCCAGCTGCGCGGCTGTTTCAGCTAATTTCTCAGCGCTTATATTTCCGGAAATCCCTTTTATTTCATGTGAGGTTTTTATCAGAAGATCACTATTCCCCTGAGATATTGCTGCCTTCAGATTGTCAATCAGTTCTGGAATAGTATCAATAAACATCTCGAGTATTTCATTAGCAATTTCTTTATCATCTCCGACTCTCTGCATCAGGGTTTTCATATTAAGAATTGTATTCACATATCTCTCCTCCTATAATTATATATAATATTACAACAATGTAATGATTTCAATAAAAAGTCTTGAAAAGAATATACAGGTGATAGATAATAGTAATGTGAGTGCAGCCGGGGTTCAGGTCTCTTTTTTTTATAATATGCACTGTAAATTCTTATAAATCGGGGGGGCGATATGCCTGCTAAAATAATGTGTGTTGATGACAGTAATACAATCAGGAGTCTTGTTAAAAAGACTCTTGTTACTGCGGGATTTGAATTTGTGGAGGCTGAGAATGGACAGGATGCTCTGGACAATCTTTCTGCTGATATTGAACTTTTCATTGTTGATGTTAATATGCCGGTTATGGGCGGATATGAATTTGTGGAAAATTTAAAAAAGCAAGCTGAGTATAAAACCAAACCGGTGGTCTTTCTTACAACCGAGAGTTCGGCAGATAAAAAGGAGAAAGGTAAATCCCTTGGTATTAATGGCTGGATTGTAAAACCGTTTGAACCGGCTTCATTCCTGAAAGTGATAGATATGCTTGTCGGATAGTCCTGAATGGATGAAATCCCTTTAATTCTTATTGTTGATGACGATGAGACAAATCTTGTACTGTTAAGATCTATTTTAGAAAAAGAAGGGTTTAGAATACTTGAAGCTAATGACGGAGGGATGGCTCGGGGAATCGCATCGGCTAAAACCCCGGATCTTATTCTTCTTGATATCATGATGCCCGGTGAAGACGGATTTGAAGTTTGCAGTAAGCTTAAAACCAATCCTCAAACTGCAGATATCCCTGTAATCTTTATTTCAGCTATTAGTGAGACTGATAAAAAAGTTCACGGTTTTGATATTGGGGCTGTTGATTATATTACAAAACCTTTTGGTCGGGCAGAAGTTGTTGCAAGGACAAAACTTCATCTGCGTTTGAGCAGCGCACGGAAATCTTTAATAGAAAACCAGCGGAATAAATTGAAGCAGCTGACTCAAGCTCAGCAGGAAATACTCATAAAACCGGAGGAGCTGCCTTTAGCCGGCTTTTCGGTATTCTATAATCCCATACAGGAAGCCGGTGGAGATTTTTATGATGTTATCCAGTTTGGCAAAGATATTTACGGTTATTTCTGTGCTGATGTAAGCGGTCATGGCTTAGGTGCTTCCCTGGCAACTTCAGCCTTTAAAGCATTAATACATCAAAACGCGGGGGTCCTTTTCTCACCGAATGAAACAATGCAAACCGTTAACAGTGTTCTTTGGGAAATTCTTGGCGGGGATACTTATCTTACAGCTGTCTATGTATTGCTTAACAAGCGGAAAAAAAGTCTGAAAATTGCCAGTGCGGGACACCCGCCTGTAATATATTCCCCAGTTGGAGAACCTCCGTACCCTGTAAGAACCGATGGAGATGTTTTGGGAATGTTTCCGAATATTATCATCGAAAAAATTGAATTGAAAGTTAATGACGGAGACAGATTTTATCTGTATACCGACGGGATTATTGAGGAGAGCATGAACGAAAAAATATCCAGAGCTGAAGGAATTAATAAATTATTAGCTAAAATTAAAAAAACTGAAGATATAAAAATGGCTGAATCAATAACAGGTATAATGGGTGAACTATTCCCGTCAATTGGAAAAGCCGGCGATGATATTTTATTAATGGGTGTTGAAGTGTGAATCGACGCAGCCTCTCAATGGAGCTCTGTGCTGATTACAGCAATATTGATATATTCTGTAGCAAAGCGGAAGAATTGATGAAGGAGCTGGAACTTGAGCATCATATTTTTCAAGTACAGCTGCTGCTTCGTGAGGCGCTTACAAACGCGGTAAAACATGGTTGTGGTATGAATCCTGATAAGATAATAAAGAGCAGGTTGGAGATTACAGAAAATGAGTTTATTATTAAGGTCATGGATCCCGGACCGGGATTTAACTGGAAAACGCGTGAATCATCAGGATTCCATGAGGGCTCTTTGAATGCTGAATCGGGGAGAGGCCTTGTCATTCTTGAAAAATATGCCGACGAATACAATTTTAATGAAAAAGGAAACGAAATTATCATAAGAAAAAAATACCCCAAAGGAGAAGAGTTGTGAGCAAAAGTAAAATTAAAGTAGATGGGCAAAAGGCCGTATTGTCACTTAAACAGGATCTTATTGCTTCATCCGTGAATGATATCCGAACCTTAATAAAAGATGCGATAAATGGTGAGGTGAAAGATTTTACTATCGATATCAACGGAATTAATACCATTGATTCCATGGGGATAGGGTTATTAATATCTGTACAAAATTCATTGGCAAAGACGGGCGGAGAGCTTGCAGTAATAAATATTTCAGCGGATATACTGGATTTATTTAAGAGTATGAGGCTGGATCAGCACTTTTCTGTAAAGGGGGAATAATATGTCGTCAATTGATTTGAATGATGAAACCTTATTGTTATATCTGGAAGAATCAAGGGAGCATCTTGCCGATATAGAGAGCAGTCTTCTTGACATCGAGGAGGCCGGCGCGAATATTGATGAAGAACTTGTAAACAAGGTCTTCCGGGCCGCTCATTCAATTAAAGGAGGCGCAGGTTTTTTTAATCTGGTAAATATAAGAACCCTTGGTCATAAAATAGAAAATGTTCTTGATATGATACGCGGGCATGAGATGGTTCCATCACCGGAAATAATCAATATCCTTCTGCTCTCTTTTGATAAGCTTCGTGAATTGGTAAATAGCCCGGAAGCAAGCAATGAAGAAGATATAGGGGAATTTGTTGAGTCGCTTATAAACCTTACATCAGAAACCCTTCCTGAGGAGAAGAAGGAAACTGTCAGAAACATGGTGGATATTAATCTGCCTGACGGACGAACTATCATGCAAATGACAGAATTTGATTATAATAGAACTGCTGCCAATAATAACTATATTTATCTTGTTGAATTTGATCTGATGCATGATCTTCAGAGCCGCGGAATTGCTCCGCTGGATTTTTACAGGTCGCTTATCGGTACCGGGACTATTGAGGACTCGGTAACGGATTTTGAAGCAGTTGGTACTCTGGATGACAGGATAATAAATAGAATTCCTGTTTATTTTCTGTTTTCCACAATTATAAAACCCAAAAAAGTTTATAACCTTTTTGAAGTCGAGGAATCAAGGATAACTATTATATATTCTCCGGAAGGAACTGTCGCGGAACCGGATGTTGAGCCGAAGCCGGTTGAATCGGAACAGGCACTGCCCCCTGAACCTCCCGAAGTTGAGAAGGTTCACGTAGCAGCTCCAGCACCAGCAGAGAAGAAAAAAATAAAAGCGGCAAAGGAGAATACCGGCTCTCTCAGGGTTAAGATAGCGCTGTTGGAACGGTTGATGAATCTTGCGGGAGAGCTGGTATTAAGCAGAAACGAGCTTGAGGCGTCAATAGTCCGGGAAGACCTAAAGGCTATTACTAACGGAGGGCAGCGCGTAAGCCAGGTGACAACCGAACTGCAGGAAGCCATAATGTTGACCAGGATGCAGGAGATTGGTTCTATTTTTAACAAGTTCCCAAGGGTTGTAAGGGACATGTCGAGGCAGCTTGAAAAAAAGATGGATTTAATCATTACTGGGAAAGAGGTTGAGCTTGATAAAACTTTGATTGAAGGGCTCAATGATCCTCTTACTCATATGATAAGGAATGCTGTTGACCATGGAATAGAACTTCCTGATGTAAGGAGCAGGGCCGGCAAGAATGAAACCGGTAAAATTGAGCTGAAAGCCTATTATGAAGCCGGTCAGGTAGTAATAGAGATTACAGACGACGGCAAAGGTATCGACGGCGAGATAATCGCATCGAAAGCGGTTTCCAAGGGGCTGATTTCACAGAGTGAAATTGACACAATGTCCTCAAAGGCTAAAACGGATCTTATAATGCTGCCGGGGTTTTCTACTGCTGAGAAGGTCACGGATGTTTCCGGGCGCGGGGTCGGAATGGATGTTGTCAGAACTAATCTCGAGCAGCTCGGCGGTATTATGGATATAAACTCTACTGCTGGAAAAGGCTCGGTGTTCCGTATAAAGCTGCCCCTTACCCTTGCCATTATCCCCTCTCTTCTTGTCTCAACAAACAGGGAAACTTTTGCTATACCACAGCTAAACGTGGAAGAGCTTATCAGGATAGAACCCGGAGAAGTGAAAAATAGAATTGAGAGACTGGGTAATACAGAAATACTGAACCTTCGGGGCAAGCTGATACCCGTCGTTTTCTTATCAGAGGTGCTTGGTATAAAATCAACCTATATAGACTCCGAAACAGGGGAAGAGTCCTCTGAACGACGGGAAAAAGCTATTGACCGCCGTGCCGATAACGAGGATCTTGCTGAATCAGAATATAGTCGTCTGAGATCGGGAAAAGACCGCAGGTTCCACGCTGAAAGTGTGCTGAATATTGTGATAGTTTCATCGGGGAATACTACCTATGGTATTCTTGTAGACTCTCTTCATGAAACCATGGAGATAGTTGTAAAACCGTTGGGCCGCCAACTTAAAAAGTGCAAGGAATATGCCGGAGCAACAATAATGGGGAATGGTAATGTCGCCCTTATTCTCGATGTCGCGGGAATAGCAAATATGCTTGAAATGTCTTCTGTAGCGGGAAGTCTTGAACAGAAAGAAGCCGAACAGGAAATTGAGAAAGTATCTAAAGAAGAGAAGCATGCTTATCTCTTATTCCGGAGTTCGGAAGAAGAATACTGTGCTATGCCTCTGGAGCTGGTTGCCAGGGTTGAACAGATTGAGGCTGCCCGCATCGAGCAGATAGGCGGAAAGAGAATCATTCAGTATTTAGGCAGGGGTCTGCCCCTAGTAAGCCTGGCTGATGTCGCCGGAGAGCAAAGCGTTCCTGAAGATAATCTTGCAGCCATAGTTTTTCATGCTTTTGGGCGTGATATCGGACTGCTTGCAATTCGTCCGGTAGATTTTATTGAACAGGAGATGGTGATTGATCATACCTCCCTGCGGCAGAAGGGCGTAATGGGATCAGTGATTATTGACGGAAGAACGACCATGATTGTTGATGTGCATGAAATAGTTGAAGCGGTTTATCCTGATTTGGTAAAAAATGATGAGACTGCTCCTTCTGCAGTTAAAACAGCCGGGGGAGGAAAGAAGCCGTTAATTCTGGTAGCAGAGGATTCCGCTTTTTTCCGTAAACAGGTTGTAAAATATTTTGAAGAAGCGGGATACAAGGTTCTCTCAGGCGAAGATGGTGAGGTTGCCTGGAAACTGCTCGCGGAAAGTACTCAGAAGGTGGATCTATTGGTCACCGATATTGAGATGCCGAATCTTGACGGATACGGACTTGTCAGCCGTATACGGGCCGACAGCAAGTATGCTGATCTTCCGATTATTGCCGTTACATCCCTGGCCGGAGATGAGAATATTGAGAAAGGGAAGGCCGTTGGAATTAATGATTATCAGGTAAAACTGGATAAAGATGCTCTTTTAAAGAGTGTTAACGAATATTTGGCAAAAAGAAGATAGTGTCAAAAGTTTTATGAA
>DMKD01000153.1:0-2686 GCA_003454605.1 Spirochaeta sp.
GGCATGAATACCAGCTTTTGTTCAGACAGCTCCTTATACACTCCATCATATAAAACAATCCCGAACGGACTGCTTCTATAGGTTTGAAGATATAAATGGAGGCTCTTCAATCTTCCGGCAGCCCCCGATTTTACTTCAACAGGATATATTTCACCATCTTTTACAACGATATAATCAACCTCGGCAGAACTGCTCTTTGCTTCCCTTGCCCAATAATATAATTCAGAATCGGTTACTGAGAGAATTTCCTGAGCTGTAAACTGTTCAGCAAGTTTACCGCGATAGATTGCAAGCAGGTCCGACTGCTTTAGTTCACTATCAATGGACAGGCCGCACAATTTCTGCAATAAACCTATATCAATAAATGAAGCTTTGAACTTTCTCATATTTGCAGAGGCTCCAAGAGGCAACCCTGAAGGATCTGCGGACGGTATCCTCTTTACGATTTTCGCTTTCTCCAGCAGTTCAAAGGCTTTCTTATTCTGTTGCCCTGAATGGCCAGGTCCTAATTTCACATACTTCAGCTGTTCACCTGCACTTTTCGCGGAATTCAAAAAAACAGAATCAAGGCATGAGAGATCAACCTGCGGACGATATTTTGAAAAATCGTCCCGATATGAATCAAGTATTTCACCCTGAACTGCTCCGACCTCAATCAGTGAGCCTGTATTAGTCCACACCTTAACGGCCTCAGGCATTCCTCCAATGAAAAAGTACAGCTTTAATTCATCCAGCAGCTTCTTCTGTACACTTTCATCAACCTCAGAAGGATGTTTCAAATAATATTCTGCCAGCACCTCATTTCCCGAGGCCAGCAGGTACTCATGGAAATTAAGCGGATGAATGTGCAAATACTGCACCCGGCCTACCGGAATAGATATTTCTCCAAACGCGAACTCAAGTAATGAGCCGGCTGCTATAACATGGAGATCAGGCATTTGCTCATAAAAATACCGCAGTGATATTATTGCATGCGGACAAGCTTGTATCTCATCAAAAAACAACAGAGTTTTCCCTGGAACAATTCTGCCGGTCTCTAATTCCAGGCGGGAAATAAGTTTCTTCGGCTCAAGATCTCCGTCAAAGACAGTATGAAGGTCTCTGCGCTGCTCAAAATCGATCTTTGCATAATTATCAAATTCATCAGCAAGAAAGTTTTCAACAAGCCAAGTTTTCCCCACCTGCCTCGCACCACGTAAAATAAGAGGCTTACGCCTTGTGGAATCTTTCCATTCAGTCAACTTTTGAGACACGACTCTATACATGATTGTATTTTAAACCCGTCAGCGTAGTAACACAAGGTTGTTTCCACGCTTTTAGCGTAGTTTTCCAAGGTTAATAGGTAAATGAGCGAATGGCGCGAACATATAATCTGGCGTCTTTCCCTGTAGACGTTGTCGTTGTTCCTGGGATAACCGCAGCTCTTGCATTATCAGCATCAAACTCAGTCGAACTCCAGTAAAAATCACCAATAAATGTTCCGTTATCTCCAATTGCGTCACGCATTTCAAGCAATTGATCATAAGCGGGCAGATACCAGTCATTGTATCGATTGCTTACTAAATCATTGCAGAGCTTTGCGGCATATGTATAATCGGGGTCATCATCAATTGCTGCTATTATAGTGTCAGTATTCGGCTTACCATCATCAAGCTCAGAATATAATTCCGGGTGATTATCGGCATCATTCCCATTTATATCTACACCTGCCCCTCCCCAAGGAGCGTTTTCACCGTAAGAGCAGTCCTCGACTGCAGCAATAAGACCTTCAGAAACCCCTGATTTTAAATAGAAAACATATCCTCCAGCATATTTATCCCCAATTTCAAGGTGATCTTTAATGGTGAAACTTATAACAGGACTCCATTCAGCAGGGATAAACCAATATGTTGGTCTTACCTGCCAGTAAATTGTGTCTCCTATTTCGAAAGTTACATCATCTCCAATCCAGGTTCCTGGATCATAGTTTGAACTATATTCAACAGTTCCATCTATAAATTCAGCTGTTGTAGAGATTCTGAAGTTATAACCACTAGCTCCTTTAATTTCAGCAATTTTGAATTCGGGTTCGGTATTAAGGGAAACACCTCCGTTCATTGGCTCAAATTGCCATTTATTATAATATCCAAGCGGATCCAACGGATTTATATACTCATAACAGCCGACAAAAACTATGGCTGTAATAAACAATCCAATACAAATAATTTTCTTCATATTATTCATCTTTTTCATCCTACAACCTGCCCAGCTTATCAGCTATTTCATCTTTTTCTTTCTGATAACTTCCGACGAACAATCCGTCACTTGTGGTCAGGAGTGCTCCCGCTGTACCAACGGCAGCAATTGGGTAGCCAACAATTTGGAGCCAACTATATACTTCAAGCCTATTATGCCATTTCAAAGCATCTTCGACGGTACCGGCTTCATTCAAATAAAAATCATATGCCCCAGCTCCGTTGATTGTGCAGGCAATTCCGGTAAGCAATCCGGCAGCACCCACGCCAACCGACGTCCAGAACAGCCCCTTCTGCAGCTTACTCGGTTCCCCGCCGGCACCAGCCATCTTCGCATCAAGCTCATCTATCCGCTCTCTGCCTGCACTCAGTGCTGCGGTTTTGACTTCTTCCTTAAGCTCAGTGAAATCGTATCCGCTTTCAGCAAGCTTGCTATGAAATTTATAATAGCG
>DMKD01000153.1:2769-3584 GCA_003454605.1 Spirochaeta sp.
GAATACGTCAGCTCAGGCTCGAACTCGATTATATCCGCACGCGCCATGGTTATTTCCTGCTCAACCGGATCATAATCGGGCCGGGAAACCTTGACCGAATAGGTATCAGCCGGCAGGTCGAGCTTTCCGCTGCCGGTGAGTTTCTCACTGAACGATTTGCTCTCAATTGAGCCTTCAGCATCATCGGGCAGACTCCAGCGGAATATTGCCATCTCACGCGGATATGCATCTACTGTGAGAGTCTTCTCTTTCTCTATCAGGATATCTTCTTCCCAGAACCAGCCCTCACCCTTCAGAGTCAGGGTATGGGTGCCTGCGGGAATATCTTTGTAGAGGTCTTTTTTCAGACGCCCCTGGCTCTCTCCGTCAATCAGCACATCAAGCTCGGCAACCGAGCTCTTAATAAACATACGACCGAGGGTGACTTCAAGTTTAAGAAACATTTCAACGAGGTCGGAGCCTGAAATTGATTTCTGCAGCTCACCATACATATTACCCTTTGTAGCCGTAACATTTACCGAACCCTGCGGAACCTTCTCAATAAGCACCGGGCTTACTCCGCGAAGCCGGCCGTTTATATGGATATCAGCACCGTCGGGATCTGTGTTGATAAAGACTTCACTGAAATTTTCGACTATCTTTACCTCGGCTCCGCCGCCGGTATAGGTGAGACCGGCAAGCTTATAGGCCAGCAGACCGATTTTAGTGTCGGTCATGTCAGCGATATTATCAGCTGAAACTGAGTCGGCATTTTCATTTCTACCATGCTCTACATTGATTATTTTGGCGGTTGCTATATAGCGTCCGCCCACCTG
>DMKD01000170.1 GCA_003454605.1 Spirochaeta sp.
ATTTTAACCTTTTCACCTTCCGAGGCGGCAAGTCTAATACGGTCGACAATATCCTCCATCTCGGCAAAGTAAAACGGTGAGTGCAGATACTGAAGGTCATCCTCAAGAAAAAACTTCAATCGTTCAAAATCTGTTATTCCGCGTCTGACAAATATCGATGCGGGCAGTAAGTCTATGCCGAAACGGCTCGAAAGCTCACGAACCTTATCGGAGCTGATATCTTTTTTATTCCATACCATAATCTATATAATCCAGGGTGTTCAGCGGCGCATCCATAATACTTCTCAGCACCGCCAACAGCATATTTCTAATTTCTTTTTCAGTATGTATATCTAACCTTTTTTTTGCCGCTTCTGCAAGGTGAAGCGGCGATGATTGTTCAAGATAGGCGGCAGAGCTGTAACTTATTCCAGGCAGCCCGCCTGATGCGCATGATGAACAGAGGAAGCAGCCTTCAACCGGTGAAAAATACAACCGTCCGTTGTCTATGGCAGCTCCGCCTCCAATGACGGCTCCGCAGTGGCCGCATTCTGAGAAATCATTGATGAATCCTGAACCCAGCAAAAAGCGGTAGAGAAAATGAACGGTTGCGATCATCCCGCTTGTATTGTTTTCATCAAGAAAACTCAAGGCCTCGGTATACAGCAAAAAGACCGTTTTGTAGTCTGCCCCCAAGGCATGGCTTTTAAGGATCAGTTCCGACCAAAACGAAGCATTATACAATGCATTCAGATTTTCCCTTATCCGGCTGTTCATCACCCTTGATTCACATCCGTTTATCTTCCATACATCCTTTACAGGATTATGATAAAGCTCAAACTCTGAAATGCAGTAGGGATCGGTTATGCTGCTTATACGGCTTTTTCCTTTATACGCTCCATGAGCCACGGCATCGATAATTCCGCTTTCAGGACTCAGGATTGTTACCGACTTATGGAAATCTCCGAATCTTCTGGTTTTTAGCACAACAGCCGCAGTAGTATAGTTACGATTCATCACCTGCCATTATAACCTATAATTAATCATATTTTACTCGCCTTTTATAATTTTTATGGATATTTTAATTACTGTAGTTTTGCGGCAAGTCATTATGCTGTATACTTTAAATAAAGAGGATAAAATGCCAGAAAAACAGATTGTACCTGCAGACCAATTACTTCCAAACCGCCTGTTTGTTATTCCGACAATGGGCAAACCAGTTTTTCCAGGAATCTTCACTCCTATGATGATTGAATCGGAACAGGATATCGCCGTCATTGATCAGAGTCTCTCTGAAAACAGTCTTATCGGCCTTCTGATGATCAGCAGCGAGGAAAACGAAAACCCAGAAATAAGTGAACTTTCAAAGATAGGAACCGTTGGCAAGATCGTTAAAAAGATCAACCTGCCCGACGGAGGCATCAATGTCTTCATCTCCACTCTTAAAAGATTCAAGGTAAAAAAATATCTCTCTGAAGCCACCCCCTTTTCGGCAGCAGTCGAATATCTTGACGACGAAAATGATGATACGATCGAGGTGAAAGCGCTAACCCGTTCGATCATCAGCGAGATGAAACAGCTTTCAGAGAACAACCCTCTTTTTTCCGAAGAGATGCGGCTTTCGATGGTGAACATTGATCAGCCCGGAAGGATTGCTGATTTCTTCAGTTCAATTTTAAATATAGATCGTGCAGAGCAGCAGAGGATACTCGAAACTCTCGATGTACAGCAGAGACTCGAAACAGTTCTTATCTATATCAAGAAAGAACAGGAGCTGATGAAGATTCAGCGCAAGATTCAGAATCAGATAAATGAAAAGATTGAGAAAAATCAGCGCGACTATTTCCTGAAAGAAGAGCTTAAGGCGATTAAGGAAGAGCTTGGAATGCCGGTTGATGCAAAAAGCGGTGAATACCTGCGCTTTAGCGAGGCTATAAATAAATTTAATTTCACCGGCGAGGTTAAAGATCTGGTTGAACAGGAACTGGAAAAGTTCAAACTCATGGATCCTAATTCATCCGAATTTGTAGTAACCCGTAATTATCTCGACACTATTATTTCTCTTCCCTGGCAGGAGCCTGAGCCGGAAGATTATAATATGCAAGAAGCCACTTCAATTCTTGACCGGGACCACTACGGTCTTGAGGATGTTAAAGAGCGTATTCTTGAGTACCTGGCCGTGCGCAAGCTTAAAAAGGACAATAAGGGTTCCATAATCTGTCTTGTCGGAGCTCCCGGTGTCGGAAAAACCTCTGTCGGCAAATCAATTGCCTCAGCACTTAATAAAGAATTTTTCCGTTTTTCGGTAGGCGGCATGCGTGACGAAGCCGAAATCAAAGGACACAGACGTACCTATGTGGGTGCCATGCCAGGAAAAATCATCCAGGGACTGAAAATCGTTAAGACCGGTAATCCCGTCTTCATGATTGATGAGATTGACAAGATGGGAGCCTCCTATCAGGGTGATCCCTCATCAGCCCTTCTTGAAGTGCTCGATCCCGAACAGAACATTGCATTCAGGGATCATTACCTTGATCTCCCCTTCGATATATCTAATATCCTCTTCATCGCTACAGCGAACACCCTCGATACTATCCCACGACCGCTGATGGACCGAATGGAGATAATCAGACTGTCAGGTTATATCGAGAAGGAAAAGACTACTATCGCGCGTAAATACCTGATTCCCAAATCAGTTCAGAAAACAGGGCTCAAGCGCAAAGATGTAAAATACAGCGCGAAGAGTCTGTCTGCAATAGCTGTTAACTATGCCCGTGAGGCGGGTATGCGAAACTACGAAAAGGCGCTCGATAAGATTCACCGAAAGATAGCACGCAAGATTGTTCTTGAAGAAGAAAAAACTCCCTTTGTAATCGAACCTGAAAATCTCGAAGAATACCTCGGGAAACCGGTATTCCGTGAGGATGAGATAAAGGTAGTAACACAGCCCGGTACAGCTATCGGCCTTGCCTGGACAAATTTCGGCGGCGACACGCTGATGATCGAGGCAATCAATGTCCCCGGCAAGGAAGGAATAAAACTGACCGGCCAGATGGGCAATGTCATGCAGGAATCGGCCGGCATCGCTTATACCTACATCCGGCATATTGCTGAAAAGCACGGCGTTGCAGCTGATTATTTCTCGCAGAATATGATCCACCTGCATATCCCCGAAGGCGCAACCCCGAAAGACGGTCCGTCGGCCGGCATAACAATGGCCTCGGCACTTCTCTCTCTTGCTACCGGCAAAATGCTCAAGAAAAAACTTGCCATGACAGGCGAGATGTCGCTGATTGGCAAGGTTCTTCCGATCGGCGGACTCAAGGAAAAAACAATTGCCGCTCGCCGTGCCGGTATAAAGACGATTCTTATACCCAAAGCAAATGAACGTGATCTCGCAGAGATCCCTGAACATATAAAAAAGGGTATAAATTTTTATCCTGTAGAAACACTGGAAGAAGTAATTGAAAAGATTTTTTAAGGCTTCAGTATTATTTATCATTATTTCAATTCCCTATGCGGCAGCAGTTCCTGTTGAGGACAGCAGCTGCACTCATACAGAGAAAGGGGAGCTCGTTCTCAGTTTCACCGGTGATATGATGGCGCACATCATC
>DMKD01000370.1 GCA_003454605.1 Spirochaeta sp.
AATCAAATGCGTTTGCCCTGGGCTATTTCAGCTATCCCCTTGACAGCTGATTTTTCGTTGTGATAACTTGTTGAAACTGTTATAATTAACTAAAACATATTCAAGGAGCAACTATGTCCGGCCACAGTAAATGGCATACTATAAAACACAAAAAAGGCGCGATTGACGCTAAACGCGGAAAAATATTCACGAAAATTATCAAAGAGATAACCGTTGCTGCACGAATGGGCGGCGGCGATATTGAATCAAATCCACGACTGCGAACCATAGTTCTCAAGGCAAAAGATGCCAATATGCCCAAAGACAACATAGCCCGTGCCATCAAAAAGGGTTCCGGTGATCTGGACGGTGTAAGTTATACAGAAGGTATTTATGAAGGATATGGTGTAGGCGGTGTAGCCATACTTGTCGAGACCCTTACCGACAATAAAAATAGAACCGCTGCAGATGTAAGATCAATATTTACAAAATCCGGCGGAAACCTCGGAGATTCAGGATCTGTTGCATATATGTTTGCTCGAAAAGGTGTTATTACTTTAAGCACTGAAACCTGTTCAGAGGATGATGTTTTCAATGCCGCACTTGAAGCTGGTGCAGAGGATGTTGCTACCGAAGACAGCATAATTGAGGTTGTAACCGGCCCGGAAGATTTTGAAGCAGTACGCGATGCTATTGAGGCAGCCGGATTTAAACGTGAAATGGCTGAGATCTCGATGATTGCCGACCAGCGCATTACTCTCAGTGATGATAAAACAAGAAATGTTCTCAGACTTATTGAAAGATTAGAGGATAATGATGACGTTCAGAACGTATATTCAAATATGGACATACCCGAAGACTTCGATCCGGACGATGAATAGTCAATTTTATAAATGAAAAAACGAATTCTGGGGTTTGACCCCGGACTGGCCAATACAGGCTGGGGTATTATTGATGCGGATGCAAGCAGATTCAAGGCTATAGCATACGGGACAATTTCAACCCCGGCTGATATTCCCATCGGTGAAAGGCTTGATATGATATTCAAAAAATCTTCTGATATTGTGAAGAAATTCGAACCGGAGCTGGCCGGCATCGAAAGCCTTTATTTTACCAAAAATGTTACATCAGCCATTCCTGTCGCCCAGGCTAAGGGTATTCTTCTGCTTTCTCTCTTTCACAGCGGAATAGAGGCTGAGGAATATACCCCGCAGCAGATAAAACAGGCAATAACTGGAAGCGGCAGAGCTGAAAAAAACCAGGTTCAGGAAATGATTCGTATACTTCTTGGGCTCAAAGATGTACCCAAGCCCGATCATGCGGCTGATGCACTAGGTGCCGCAGTATGCTGCTATAATTCAAACCTGATAACTGCAAGGGGAGTTATTTAATATGTTTAACAGCCTGTACGGAACACTGACGCATAAAGATGATTCAAAAGTTTTTCTTGAACTTAACGGAATAGAGTGGCAGATTATCATGCCTTTCAATTCAATAACAAAGCTGCCTCCATCAGGTGAAAAGGTTCGCATCTACACCTATCTGCAGCACAGTCAGGACATTATGCAGCTTTTCGGCTTTTCAAATCCGCGTGAGCGAACCCTGTTTCTTGATCTTCTCAAAGTCGGAGGGATAGGCCCAAAACAGGCAATCAAGATTCTATCCGGCATAGAAGTAGATAATTTTATAAAACAGCTTGATGACAACGACGTAGACGCGCTCACAAGGCTTCCGGGCCTTGGAAAGAAAACAGCACAGAAGATTATCCTCACTCTCCGCGGTAAACTGAGTTTCGAGGAAACACCAGCATCAGCCGCTGCCGACAGCGATATCATCAATGCTCTGGTCGACATGGGTTTCGACCGTAAGGCAGCTGAAGCGGCAGTTAAAAGAGCAGCGGAAGAGGAAGATACAAAGGCTGTTCCCGATTCAGAAAAGGAACAGATCATATTCAGAAGGGCAATCATACTGCTTAGCAGTTAGGTACCGTAATGAAAAATGAAATTACAGACGACAATAATCTCGAAAACAACCTGCTGACAGGTGATTATACAAGCAAAGACGGTACGGAAAACCCCTTAAGACCGAAACAGCTTAAAGACTTCCAGGGTCAGGATACTATAAAAAGCAACCTGTCAATCTTTATAAAGGCGGCTAAAGACAGGGCGGAAAGCCTTGATCATGTTTTTCTATGCGGCCCTCCGGGTCTCGGGAAAACAACTCTTGCAGGAATTATTGCAAACGAGCTTGGTGCCGAGCTTAAGGTAACGAGCGCCCCTGCAATTGAAAAACCAAAGGACCTTGCCGGTATTCTTACTGGGATTACCGAACGCTGCGTTTTTTTCATAGATGAGATTCATCGTCTGAAGCCTGCGATCGAAGAGATGCTCTACATTGCCATGGAAGACTATGAGATGGACTGGATAATAGGTCAGGGGCCTTCAGCCCGCAATATCAGAATTCCTATTCCGCCGTTCACCCTCATAGGAGCAACAACCAAGGCGGGGCAGGTTGCAAGCCCTCTTTACAGCCGTTTCGGTATATCCTGCCGAATGGATTTTTATAAAATTGAAGACATCATGAGCATAATCAGACGTTCGTCAGGCATCCTCGACATAGTGATCGATGAAGATGCTGTAGAACTTCTTGCCAGGTGCTCCCGCGGGACACCTAGGGTGGCAAACAGACTTCTCAGGAGAATGCGCGACTTCGCCCATGTGGAAAACAGCGGAACAATTACCCGCGATATTGTCACATCAGGCCTGAAACGGCTCGAAATCGACAATATGGGTCTCGAACGTCTCGACAGACAGATACTCAAGCTTATAATTGAACGATACGACGGAGGCCCCGTAGGCGCCGAAACCCTGGCAATCTCTGCTGGAGAAGCCGTTGAATCGCTTGAAGATTTCTACGAACCATATATGATTCAGCAGGGCTTCATTAAACGCACCCCGCGGGGGCGAATGGTCACTGAACTGGCATACAGCCATCTGGGGCTGCCTGTCAGCGGTAAAATCAAATCAGGGGATAGTACTAATGAAAACCAGTCACTTCTCTTTTGATCTACCTGACGAGCTGATTGCCCAGTATCCCTCCAACCGCAGGGGCGAATCCAGACTCATGAGTCTAAACAGAAAAACAGAATCTATAACTCACCACAGTATTACCGAACTTCCGGAACTTCTACCCGAAGGCTCGCTGATGGTTTTCAACAACTCACGCGTCAGAAAAGCCCGCATATACGGTGAATCGTCTACGGGCGGGAAGGTGGAGTTTCTACTCATTAAACCGCTTACTGAAGAAGAAACTGACGGCCGCCGATGGCTCGCAATGGTGTCCAAGGCAAAGAAACAGAAACCCGGCAAACGCTACAGCTTCGCTGTGGGCATGGAGGGCGAAATCCTCAGGATTGAAGGCAGTCACCGGGTTATCGAATTCTCAAACCCGATAGATGACAGCTGGCTTGATAAACACGGACGCATGCCGCTGCCCCCCTATATAAAACGTGAGGATGAGTTTTCTGATGCCGATAGGTATCAGACCGTGTATTCAGAAAACACCGGTTCAATCGCAGCGCCCACTGCAGGTCTTCATTTTACCGAGGAAACCATGTCGGCCCTCGCAGAGCACAAGATTGAAACAGCCTTCATCAGCTTACATGTAGGACTCGGTACATTTCTGCCCGTGAGAACCGATGATATTCGTGATCACAAGATGCATTCGGAAGATTATGAGATTTCAGACTCAGCCGCCGCAGCAATTAACAGGGCGGTATCTGAGAAAAGAGATATTATCGCTGTGGGGACTACCTCTGTGCGGACCCTCGAATCTGAAGCACAGAGGATAGGTACGCCCGCTGTAGACCCTGGACGCCGCAGCACCGATATATTTATCTATCCCGGACGCAGTTTTAAGCTCGTAAATCATATGCTTACAAACTTCCATACCCCCGAATCATCGCTTCTCATGCTGGTTTCAGCATTCGCGGGCAAAGAAAATATCGATAAAGCCTACAAAAAGGCTATTGAAAATAAATATCGTTTTTATTCTTATGGAGACGCTATGCTGATTATTTAAATCACTTTTTGTACTTGATTTAATTATCCGCTGTAGTTAAGATCAGAGCTTATGAAAATGATCATTCTTGGCGCGGGTACCCGCGGATTTCAGATTGCAAAGCATCTTATTGAAGAAAAAAAAGATGTTGTAATGATTGAGTCGGATCCCAAAAAAGCATCTTACGCTTCCTCGAGGCTGGATTGCATGGTAATAAACGGATCTGGAACATCGATAGAAAAACTTGAAGAAGCCGGCATCAGAGACACCGACATGTTTATCAGCATGACCGATTCCGATGAGGTCAATATGGTCGCCTGCGGACTCGTTTCAAGCGAGTTTGAAGTAGAGCATAAGATTGCATGCATCAGAAATCTTACCTATATCGGTTCACAGGGCTTATCCGGAAAGATTCTAGGAATAGATTATATAATAAACCCTGAAGCCGAGGCAGCTAAGGCAATCTACGAAGTGGTAGATAAGGGTGTATTCAGCGACATGATTTCATTTGAGAAAACAAGCCTGCTTCTTAACAACATTCACGTCACACCTGATTCAGCCTTCGTCGACAAGGATATTAAAAGCATAAGGCAGGCAATAAACAGCGATTTCCTTATTGCTGCGATCCACCACCGCCACAAGATGCTTGTTCCCTCTGGTGATACAATTGTACGAAACGGTGATACCCTGTCGGTTGTTACTGAAGAAGGTTCAATTGAATCCGTGTTTAATGCGATCGGAAAGAAGAAAAAGAAGATTAAACGCATTCTGATTGTAGGCGGAAGCAAGACTGCACGCTTCCTGCTGAAGAATTTCTCCCAGTCAGACCGCCGCTCGTTTGCACTGGTCGACAGCGACAGCGATGTCTGTAAGGATTTTGCCGAGGAGTTCCCCGAGCTGCTCATAATCAAGGCGGATGTTACCGACGAAACCCTCTATGAAGATGAAGATATCAGTAATTATGATCTGATGATTACCCTTACCGGCAACGATGAGCTTAATATCCTTACAGCAATTTATGCAAAAAAGATCGGTATTGATAAATCAATGGCACTCATAAAACATAACAATAATTATCTGAAACTGGCTCCTCATCTCGATCTCGATTCTGTAATCGCAGTCAGCAGTTCAACCGTTAACTCAGCCCTGCGCTATATAAGGGGCGAAAATTTCAAGAGCGTGCATTCTCTTTTTGACGGTAAACTTGAGGTTTTTGAGTTCGAAATCAATGGAGATACTTCTGTTGTAAACAAAAAGATAAAAGAGATAAATCTCCGAGGCAAGGGGCTCATTGCAGGTATCACGAGGGAAGGTAATAACATCGTTCCCACCGGTGAAAACATGCTGAAGGTCGGGGATGTTATCCTAGTAACCGTTGAGCGAAGCCATATCGACTATGTTCAGAAACTGTTTCTATAGACCTGGAGTA
>DMKD01000052.1 GCA_003454605.1 Spirochaeta sp.
GGACTCGGTAAGGGCGGACTGAACTTTGATGCAAAGAGAAGACGTAACTCAACCGATTCGGCCGATTTATTTATTGCGCATATCGGTGGAATGGATGCTTTTGCATTAGGACTTGAAGCAGCTGACCGAATACTCAACGCAGGCCCAATCCCGTCAATGGTTAAAGACCGTTACTCATCATATGATTCAGGAAAGGGTGCCGATTTTGAAGCTGGCAAGTTCAACCTCGAAGATCTGCGTAACCTTGCTGCCGAAGGCGGCGAACCCGAGATGCTCAGCGGCAAACAGGAACTTTACGAAAATCTGGTAAACTCTGCCATCTACGGAAAATAATAGAATTATTTATGAGGGCCGGCTTTCAGTCGGCTCTCTTTTTATGGAGCGGAGATGAACAGCGTTCCTGTCTCACCTGCATTTAATCGCCACTGCTGTGTCGATTCACCCGTTATAACATCAGTGAACATGATTTCGGCAGTATTAGGGCTCACGCTTCCCTCATTGACAGCTGTTATGCTTAACGTATTTGAGCCAGGCAGCAGATCGATGTTCATGATTGTTCCCGGATATTCATTTAAAACATGATTTTCAGCCAGGACTGTACTGTTCAAATAAATTGAAACAGTATCTCCGTCTATGACAGAGCCGTTATCAGTTAAGGTAATTTCTATGCCAGGTGTTGAAACAGTGATATCTGACAGACCTGAGACGATGCTATCAAGAATTGCGAACTCATCAGAATAACCGTTAGGGATTGAGTCTTTTATATAGTCTTGAGCGTTAATTAAAATCCGGTAACATTCTCCCGGCGGGAAATTTTCCGGAATAAGCCATGAGTATGGATATTGACCAGAAAAATCATCAATCAGTGTTGTTGTTTCACTGCCGTCGGTCAGTCCGATAGAAATCGGTTCGGTGTTCTTTTCCGAATTTACCGATATCAGCAGGACCTCACCCTGATAGGCTAAACTATTTCCACTCTCGGTTATTACAGTTACTTCAAAGATGTCTTCTGTTTGAGATGAACTTAAATCGGACCAGCTGTCATCGTCAGCATAAACTGCTCCAAAATAACAGCCGAACAGAAAAACAGAACAGATTATTCCCAGGATGATGTAAGTTATTATTCTTTGCATTGGTTTTCCTCTTTCCATATCTATTATATGTAACAATTTTTATAATGCAGATTGTTACTTTAAAAAAGAAAGAGGAAGTATTAACACATTGCTAAAAGTTCGAAGCGGGAGTTGATTTCCAGTTTTTTATAAAGGTTATAGATGTGGTTGTTCACAGTTTTTGTTGAAATACAGAGCTGGTCGGCTATCTGTTTGTTTCCCATTCCTTCAACTATAAGCGGTATAACTTCCTTTTCGCGTACCGTAAGACTGTGCTCTCTGCTGAAATCGCTGAGGAAGTCTTCGGAAGGATGCACAGATTTTTCAAGTTGTGTTATAGCAATAAAATAACGGCCTGAAAATATAACAACAATGACAGCAAGGAGGAAGTAGTAAAGGGGAACAGAAATCAGTTCCGCCGGAAATATGTTGAAATAGTTTATTTTCATAGTAAAAGTAATATCATGAAAAAATCCGGGCAGGAAACAGAGAGTTAATATGCCGCTTAGTATCAATAGAAGACGAATAGCTTTTTCTTTTATCCTGCGGAAACCTGTTAGAAGCAGCAATATGCAATAAACAATAATCACAAGCTGACTTATCCCGGAAACTGCATATAGGGGGCCAAATGTAAGTGTTTCGGTCTGGGGGTTATATGAGCTCCCTGAAGGAAAATATTGAATAGCATTTGTGAAGATGTTTACGCTGATTAAAATAATATTTCTCCATTTTTCTTTTGATATTTCCAGAATTCTGTGGATGGCAATTGGAAATGCGGTGAACATAATAAAAGAAAAGGGTACAGAAGCCAGAAGAATGAGATAATCTGCTAAAGCGAAATTGCCTGTGATATTTATTGAGCGGTACATCAACACAAGATCAAAGAATATTTGAACAGTCATGGCGGAAAAAAAGAGGTTAAAATAAAACAGATCTTTACGGGGGTTTTTACGATAGACGATAAACAGCATTACCAAAGCGGTAATGCCCCCTGCAATACAGAAAAAAAGGTAAAAAGGGATAATATGTTTCATATATTTGAACTAATAATAGGGTTAGAAAAAAGAGCTGTCAATCATAAAAAACATTGAATCGGAAATGTCCCGCGGGCTGGCGTAATTAGCTGCCCGCGGGACATTTGTAGTTATTTTTTTTGTAATTCGAAGTTGAGATACTTCAATGTTTCACCATTTTCATCTGTTTCTACCTGAATGATCCCGCCCAGTCCCCGGCCGGTGCCCATCAGGCGAGCCTGTGTCGGGCCTTCAGTCTGTAAGGGGAGTTTAGACCATCCGTCAACGCTCTTGAGATAGAGACATAGAAACCCGCTGTCTTTATCAAGATCAATTTTAAAACCTGTATATTGAGGCATAACTTCTGACTGAGTAGTTGTATAGCTGCCGCGTCGATCTAACCAGGTCTTGTCAATTTCTGCTGCTTCGATCTTGACGCATGGACTGAGAAGGATTCCCTGTATTCTTAGATTAATAGACTGAGTATTATTCACATCTTCGGTGCTGATTGAAATTTCATCAAATATCGGCATCCTAAGAGGAATAAGACCCAGGAGTTTTATTCCCAGAGTCATTGTTCTGTCGCTGTGGTAATGGAGGTCAAACCAATTGTTGAAGGCGAAAATCTTTAACTTATCACCCTTTAATTTGATTTCGGCCAGGCCGGAGGTTGATGCATAGTAGCCAGGAAGATTAATCTTTGCGGATTCGGGCATTGCAATGATTGGGCTTTTTCTCGGGCGATTCTGTATCGGTGCCTGTTTTTTAGCAGCAGCAAAGGTTCTAACGGTTTTTGTTAAGATATCTGTAAGACTGAAAGACCCGACTCCGCTTACCGAGTTTACCATTACGAATACAGAAAGATCTCTTTCCGGAAGAACCGCCATAAGCGCATGATAGGGCGGGAGATCTCCGCCGTGGCCCAGGACATATTCACCCGGCAGGTCTTCCAGTTTGACTTCCCACCAAGTCAGGCCAATTCTGAAATCGAGATCGTTGGCAACTTCTTCATTTGAAGGAGCAAACATTTCCAATAGAGTTTCTTTCTGCAGTAGTCCCGTGTTGTTATGATAGGTTGTAAGTATATTCTGCATAAAAAAGCCCATGTCGTTTGCGCTTGCATTCAGACTTCCCGCAGGCATATCACGAATATACGGTAGAGGTACAGGTTTTCCTGCGGTATAGCCGATTGCCATTCTATCTGCCGGTGCATCTTCAAAAATAAAGCTTGAGCTGTTCATTCCAATCGGTTCGAATACCAGCTCTTCAACAGCTTTCTGGAAATCCGCGCCCTGTACTCTTTCTACAATGCATCCAAGAAGTGAGTACCCGAGGTTGCAGTATGAAAATATTGTATTAGGCTCTCTTACTACACCGCATTGATTTACTGCGTCTATGGCTCTGCGATAGCTGTGAGTGTAATCCTCCGGCCTTTCATTGCCAAGAAAAAAGTCGTTCCAGGCGTCGGATTCGAGTCCCGACTGATGATTCAGGAGCATCCTTACGGTTATGGGGGTATCTGAGAAACTGCTGCCGCGGGGATTGAATTCCGGTATATAGGCGGAAATCGGCGCGTCGAGTTCAATTCGACCGGTTTCCACAAGCTTCAT
>DMKD01000215.1 GCA_003454605.1 Spirochaeta sp.
CACAAGCAATACTTCTCCCCCCATATCTTTGAAGGGGACAAGGTATTCCGGGATATCATCCACAAAGAGGGTTTGCTCTATCTCATATCCGCAAACTTCCAATGCTTTCTCATAGGTTGCCCGATGAGGTTTTCCAATTGTTCCACAGAACCCCAGATCAAGTACATTGTCAAAACATAAGGTGATACCAAGAAAGCCCAGAACCCTCTCAGCGTGTATGGCGGGAGCATTGGTAAGAACGCTTGCCCCGCAGGGAAGATTATCGAGCATAACTTTCAGTCCGGAAGAGGGCTTAAGAAAATCTTCCACATTATCCGGATGAATCACCCTGTTGTATTCATCGACATCAGAGAAGTCATAAGAACTTTCCAGCCATTTCAGTGTTGTACCAAAGGCTTTCACATTCTCCTTCCGAAGCCGGGACACCTCTTCCCGGGGCGAAGAAAGTAAATCCGCTACAAAATCGGTGATTCTTCTATTCATTTCATCGCACAGCCCGGAAGAGGCGGGATAGAGACAATTATCCATATCGAAGAGTATATTCCTGATCATAACCTTAAAGTATCGGATATCTCCGGATAGATCAATCTGGCTGTGATCATTGATTTCTTTCTGCGATACACAGCCTGTCACTGCCAGGCTACAGAAAAGTAAAGCTTTTACAGCCGCACTCAATAAAATTTTCCCGATTTATCTAATTGAAATCAGTTTATTCGTTCCAAAATACTATTCCGAAATTAAATTACTGAGCGGTATTTATTTCTAATTCAATTCCTGCTATCATGATATAATTATATTATGCAGAATCTTCTGTCCGAGTTTTTCCTAATCTGTCATTTTTCTCTGATTTTTTCATTATCTGTTCTATGTACAGTCTTTTTTATCCGCACCCGCGACCGGATTGTCCGTAGACTGCTCGTAATTCTTCTGGCACTTTTTATTCACAGCTTCGCTTCTCTATTTTATTATATATTTGCTGAAGATCTGGCATCCGTAGTCGGACGGATTACTCCCGGAATTTCACTTTTTCTGCTTGTACTGACCTGTGTTACGGTTCCATTCATAATATACGGAACCTGCAGCTATATGCTCAGTTTTCTTGAGCTGCCTGAAAAACGAAACCGACTGGGCAAACGAATCATTATTGCCTGCTCAATTGTATTTTTTTTATTCGGGATTTACTTCATCGTCTTTCTTCATGGAGACAATTGGTTGGAAGCGCTTTCACACGCTCTCAACGAGCTGTTCATCTACGGAAGTCTGTTTCTGTTTTTTCCGGCAGTCGCCGCATCAATATTCTTCAGAAAAACCCGGGATATTCAGAACAGGCAGCTACTGCTCGGTATCATCATCTCCTTTATTCCAATAGGTGTTTTTGCGGTGCTTGATCTGCTGTTCCTGCGCACCTCACCTTATAAACTGGTTTACATCTCTTACTTTGTATTTTCTATCCTGATCTACCTGTTTACTTCCAATCATTATGTTCACCGCTATGTTCCTGAACATTCAAACCTGCCGAAACCCGATGCCGGTACATATAAAGCCATGGATATCAGCGAAAGGGAGCAGCAGCTGATTCCGCTTCTGCTGGAAGGAAAATCGTATAAAGAGATATCTGAAATTCTATTTATTTCGCCAAATACAGTCAAAACACATATCCGTAATATCTACAAAAAAGCGAAGGTATCAAACCGGCTTCAGCTGCTGTCGAAAATCAGCACTCACCCTGAAGGGTGAGTATCGTTTCACACTTTTAGATTAGTAAAATCACAACATCGGGCGATTTCTTTACCAGCCCTCAGGGGTTATCCTATCAGTATGAAAACTTCAATAGAAAAGACAACGGTATTTATGACGGGTGCAGCAGGACACATGGGACTTGAGGCCGTAAAACTGTTTGCTGAAAACAGGAACATTCACCTCAAACTGTTGATACTGCCGAATAAATCTGAGCGAAAGAGGATGAAACCCTATTATAATTATGCCAATGTGGAAATACTTGAAGGTGATCTGCGTAATATTGATGATGTAAGAAAAGGCGTGAACGGTGCAGATTATGTTTATCATCTTGGAGCACTGATACCACCGGCCGCCGACCATTTTCCTGAATTATCAGAAAAGATTAACCTCGGGGGCACTCTGAATATCATCAAAGCTATTAAGGAACAGGATAATCCAGACGGAATCAAACTCATCTACATTGCAACAGTGGCATCAATGGGCAACAGGCCGGCACCGATTCACTGGGGACGGACGGGCGACCCGATAAGAGTTGGATATTTTGATGCCTATGCAGTAAGCAAGGTAAAAGCCGAGAGGGCGGTTATTGAATCCGGGCTGAAATACTGGGTTTCGCTGCGTCAGAGCGGAATGCTTCACAGAGATATGCTGAGGATTATTGACCCTATAATTTTCCATCAACCGCTTGATAATCATATTGAATGGTCTACAGCCGAGGATTCAGGCTGGGCACTTTACAACATTTGCTCGATAGATCTGCCGGATGAATTCTGGAGGAATATGTACAATATAGGAAGCGGTCCTGAGTTTCGGGAAACATTCTATGACTTCACAAAAACCCTGTTCGCACAAATCGGGGTCTCCGATATTCATAAGTTCTTTAAACCGCGGGATTTTACTACCAGGAATTTTCACTGTGTCTGGTATTCAGACTCGGAAAAACTGAATAACTGGCTGAACTTCAGAAAAAGCACCTATGCCGGATATTTAAAAAGCCTTAATATCCCCGGATATTTTCATTTCCTGAGGTTTATTCCCGGAGGCATAGTTAGAAAGGTAATCTTCGAACCGCTGAGCAGAAAGGCTGAAGGAACTAGAAACTGGATAGAGAACAATGTCGTTGAAAAAATAAAGGCATTCTGGGGCAGCCGGGAGAATTGGGAAAAAATTCCTGAAAAATGGGAAAATTTTAAAATCAACAAGGTACCCAAAACTGTCATGCTTGATCACGGATGGAATGAAACCCTCCGTGTTGAGGACATAAGCATTAATGATTGCCGCAGAGCCGCCGAGTTTCGCGGCGGCGAATGTGTCAGCTCCGAAATGCTTACTGGCGACATCTACAGTCTCCTGAAATGGAAATGCGCGCTTGGACATATATTCAGGGCCAGCCCGAATGCAGTCCTCCGCGGCGGCCACTGGTGTCCGGACTGCGATACCGATGTCACCGCCTATGAAGCGCAAGCAAAGCGCAACCGCTTTTTCGCTCAGGTTTATTTCGCCTGAACAGAAGGGACAGGTGCGGAGAAAAATAGAATATGCTAAACTGCCGCAGTGTTATGATTAAAATTGCAGTTGCGGTATTTGTTTCATTCATCATTACAGCTCATGCCTTTGCACCCAGGGGTTACAGATGGACCTCTGAAACAGTCAGCCGGCTTGCAGACTCCAGACATCCTCACGCATGGATAATTCGCGCAGGAATGATAATCTACGGAGTAATCCTGATTATTTCCACCTCTGAAATCACCATTGTTAGAATTCTGATTGCGGCATACGGGTTTGGAGTTGTTCTCAGCGGCATATTCTGCGTAGAAAAACATGAACGTATTCATATATTCAGCATATATACAGCCGGAGCCGGACTCACTTCAGCAATGTTTCTGCTCGCATTAAGGGGCGACATAGTCAGCATTATATGCCTTATAGTCTTACTCACTGCTGAGCTGCTTTTTAATATTAAGACCCTCTCATTATTGCGGGGCTTAAGTCAGCGCATAGTTCACTTATCTACTCTTATATGGCTGATATCATTTCAATAAAAGAATTTTGAAATGTACCTCGAAATCTGATATATTTAGGAACCCCCTCTATCGGAGATAACATGGCTAAGATAAGAGTAAACACCAGACTCAGAATTTACAGACTGGTCAAACCTTTATTGAAACTAATAATGAAAATAAAGTTTAATCTGCAGGCGGACCTTCCCGACGAAGTCAAAGAGCTTAAGCCGCCATTTCTCATTCTGGCCAACCACCAGGGATTCTGGGATGCCGCAAGTATTGGTGTCAATCTGTCCAAGCCCGTCTCGTTTATTGCCACCGACGCAATCTTCAGGACCCCAATTTTCAGAAAGGTGCTCAATCTCATGGGTGTGATCCCAAAGACTAAAGCTATCTCGGATATGGATACCCTTAAAAACGTGCTGAGAGTGAAATCTGCCGGCGGAATAATCGGTATTTTCCCGGAGACGCGGCGCACCTGGGATGGAACTACTCTACCGTTAATTTATTCGGTATCTAAATTAGTTTATAAGCTCAAGATCCCAGTGGTAACGGCAGTAATCAAGGGCGGCTATTTCAGCCACCCAAGGTGGGGCATTCACCTGCAGCGGGGGAAAATTTTAGTTGAATACAAATTATTAATCAGCGGGGATGAACCCGGCAAGCTTAGACCCGATGAAATTCACCCAAAGCTTATCAAAGCCCTTGAACATGACGAATTTGCATGGCAGGAAAAGGTTAAGATCCGCTATAAAGGGAAAAAACCGGCAGAGTCGCTGGAACTGGTCCTCTTCATCTGTCCGTCCTGCGGCAAACATGGTTCCATGGAATCTAAAGGCAAGACCTTCTGGTGCAAGGACTGCGGTTACAAGGTCGAATACAACAGCATTAGAAGATTTGTGAATCCAGATAGCCGGGTTATTTTTAATAATATCAGAGACTGGAGCAGATGGCAGCGGGAAGAATTTATAAAGTTTCTGGATAGTGTTTCTGATAATGAAACGATACTCGCTGAAGATCTTTATCTGGAATTCCATAGAGGATTCAGAAGTGCTAAAACAGAACATTTTGCATTTGGCTCTCTCCACCTCACAAGACAAAACCTGACAATGAGTGATGAACAGGGCAATATTCTGAATGTTTTCCCCGTGAAAGAGCTGTCGGGAATCGAATCTCAGCGGGGAGAGAGGATGGAATTTTATCACGGTAATAACTTGTATAATGTGAAAAGCATTAAAAAAGGCTTAGCCGTTAATAAATGGCTCTGGGCCTTTGATGCCCTGCTCACACAATAGGTTACAGGAGAACCAAGTGAATAAAACATTAGTGATAATGGCTGCAGGAATGGGCTCGCGCTACGGCGGACTGAAACAGCTTGATTCTGTCGGTCCGTCAAACGAGACAATAATTGATTATTCTGTATATGATGCCGTTCGGGCCGGATTCACAAAGGCAGTTTTTGTGATAAGAAAGGAGATTGCCGAAGCGTTCAAGGAGTCTGTCGGATCAAAGTTCAGTGAACGAATCGATGTAAAATATGTTTACCAGGAACTGTCATTCATCCCCGACGGCAGCAGTCTTCCTCAGAACAGAACAAAACCCTGGGGCACTGGCCATGCTATGCTAAGCTCAGCATCTGAAATATCAGAACCCTTTCTGATAATTAATGCTGATGACTTCTACGGCGCCGATGCCTTCAAAAAGGCAGCAAAATATCTGGATGGAATGAATCCGGACATAACCGATGCCGCACTTGTAGGATTTCTGCTCAAAAACACTTTATCGGGGCACGGCAGTGTCGCCCGTGGAATTTGTGATGCGAACGACTGCGGAATACTGACTGGTGTAGAAGAAATCCTGGGTATTAAAAAGATAGAGAGCGGAAGAATTACTGCAGAAAACCGTGAGGGTCTCAGGGATGATGATATTGTTTCAATGAATATGTGGGCCTTCAGCCCCCGTGTACTGGATTTTGCGACCAGCTACTTCAGGGAGTTCCTTGCAGAGCACGGTAATAAACTAAAGTCTGAGTTTTTCATCCCCATAATAGTGAACAGACTGATTAGGGAGGAAAACCTTTCGGTCAGGCTGCTTGAAACGACCTCTGTGTGGCATGGAGTTACCTACCGGGAAGATAAACCTGAAGTTGAAATGGGAATTAAGGGTTATATTGATGATGGACTATACCCGGAAAACCTGTGGGGCAAAGAATGAAGAGCAGCCATGATGTTAGAGCGATTTTTGACAATTTCATTGTTTAAGGAGATTTTCAAAGCGCTGAAGCATATGGAAACGGCCATATCAACGACACCTTCCTGGTAAACACAGTTCAGGCGGCAAGACCCGTTCGATATATCCTGCAGCGGATCAATACTGACATTTTCACTGAGGCTGAAAAGCTTATGGACAATATCTACCGAATCTGCAGTGAACTGCATAGCCGGATTAAGGCTGCGGGAGTCGTCGACCCGTCGAGATCTGCGCTTACAATCCTCCTTACCGACTACCTCGAGGGAAATCCATATTATAAAACAAAATATTCTGATCATAATCTTGTACGGGCCAGGACCCAAATGCAGATAGTGAAAGAAATTGAATTACATGAAAATGAGTTTGATGACTACATCATGAGCATTAATAAGAGTACCGCAGCCCGATAACTGCACTAACACCGTCAACCTGCAGATCGCTTGTCTGCACCGATGTAAAACCCAGCAGAATCAGCTCTTCAAAGATATTCCAGCTCACAGCCAATGTAGTGAATGCCGAAACGTCCACCGGCGATACAATTGAACTTAAAGAATAGCTCAGCCTCCCCGGAGGGGTGAGGCTAAGCGCCGGATAAAGGTACAGGCCGTATTCAGACTCCTCAGCATCGGACATATCAGTTACCACTGCCCATTCCCCGAGAGGCCTCAGTAAAAACTCCAACCGCCAGCTGAGATTCACATCACCGTACTCACCGATAAGGTGATCATAGAAGGCTCCGCCGCTGATGAGGCTGCTCTCCTTTACTTTTTCTGCATCCCAGCGGTCGAGGAAGGTGGAAGCAGATGCTGAAAGATGCCAGTTAAAAGGAGCAATACCTTCTAGACAGAAAAAGGCACGCTGCCCCTCCTCGCCGAGCCCCGCGAAGAGCTGGTTCCGGTACAGATAACCTGCCTGTATGTTAAATACTCCGGCTTCGATGCTAATCCGTCCGCCGGCTGAGGCATCTGAGAGTGCCCCGTCCCCCGGCAGGGCGATTATTTCAGCAAAGGAGAAGTCTCCAAGCGGAATCTCAACTGCAGTAAGCCAGCTTGTCTCGGCGCGAGGATCGACAGCTGCAGCATCAAAGCTGATGCTGTCGGAGCCGAAGATTATGTCCCCGGCATTGAATACGAATCCGGCGCCCCAGGATGCTCTTGTCTTTCCCATACTTAGCTGAACATCTCCGAAGCTCGAACGAATGTAGAGTTTCTTAAGAGTCGGCAATACAATTGCTTCCCCGGCCAGGCTGGGAATGAGCGCCTCGGTTAATTCCAAAGAGACTTCTCCTCTGACATCCCGTGATTTGTTTTTGAATGAGAGTCCGGACTGTCCTGAAAGCAGATAGTTCCAGTCGCCGTCTAAACCGTTTAATGAGAAGAAGCTGCTATAGATCTCGGTATTAATTCCTATTCGGTTCTCGGCGGCGGCTGATACCGTAGACAGACTCAGTATAAGAAGCAACATCAGTACTGCCCTGAACGGGAAACGAGGGGTTAGTACTTCTTTCAATTTGATTATCATCCGTCCATCCGTAAATTATCGGGGATTCCGGTTTTAAGCATACGGCGGGTTGGAAACAGAGCGACAATCCCGCTTATGATCACCGACAAGGCTCCGGCCGTTACAAACGATTGAGCATTCCAGACTCCCTTCATCCGAGAGTCGATCACTAAACCGCCGAAGTCAATAAAATCCCCGTCCGAATTCAGCATGGCACCATAATTCAATCCGATTTCAACCATATAGATATTAAAAAGTGCACCCAGAATCATCCCTATAACAGCTCCGACCATCCCCAGCATTGCGGCCTCATAAAAAAACATAAGAGTTATCCTTCGGTCGGAAAGCCCCAAAGCCCGCATCATTCCTATCTCACGGCGGCGTTCGAAGATGGACATCATCATTGTATTAGTTACACCGACAGCGGCGATAATAAAAATAAGAAAAAGAAATACTCCCGCCCCGCCGCTCTCCATTTCCTGCATCGCCATAAAATCGGCGGCAATCTCTTCATAGCCCAAAATGATATACTCAGGAGGGAGTCTCTGCTCCAGCTCCTGAAGCATTCCACCTCCACCCAAAGGCAGTTTAAATGAATAGCCGGTCACAGCACCTTCCATTTCAAGGTAGTAGTCTGCCGCATCCATTGCAAGAAACACCCCGCTTAGATTCACCAGGTGAGAGCCGGACTTGACTACGCCGATTACGGTTGTATCAAGTACTTCGTTATAACCCATCCGACCGGTGAACTGCAGCCGTATAGGATACCCAACCTCTATCCCCAGCCGGTCGGCCAGGACATTGCCCACAACAATACCGTCACTGCCTTCCGACAGAAACTCTCCCCTGCTGTACTCATACCCGATTGATTCGGCCAGTTTGAAGATTTTTCCGTCAGTATTCGGATCAACAGCAGTTATTTTAACAGGGAATGAACCATCCTCGGGAAATGGGTCTTTATAAAATATCATTTCAGCAAAGAAGTCTGTTCGGGGAGTATAGGCAATTCCAAGCTCATCGAGTAGGGATGTAAGTGCTGCAGTATCCTCAATAGACAGAGTTACCGGCAACCTTTCTCTATCCTCCCACCAGTCAGCCCGGACGATTCGTCCCGATGCCACCTCATAGTCGACATATTGCTTCTCAGTACCGTCGAACCAGCCTATAAGCAGGGAATCCATAAAGATGTAGAACATCACTCCCACAGCAATTGCAAAGCCGGTGATGAAGGTTCGCCGTTTATAGCGCAGCAGATTTTTAGCAGCCAGAGTTAACAGCATCATCCTCCCCCTATCTGGTAAGTTCACGGCGGGTGAACTTCTTATCATCTATATCAATGTTCAATTCGGCATTGTCAATGAATATTTCCGAGGTGACTCCTCTGCGAACTTCATCGGTGATAAGCATATGAGCAGCCAGGAGACTGCCGCCGAAATCTTTCACTTCATCGATCACCATTGTCTTCAGAGGTTTATTACTCCGGGTAAACATCTCCACCCTGCGGATCACGAAATTCTCCTGTACAATCCAGACAATTTGAACAGGATAGGCAACACGGCGGCGGGGCTTTGCTTTAAGTTTAATCTTAAAACAGGCTGTGCCTTCTAAAACATCTTCTCCCAGAAGTTCAGCCTCATAATTATCCAGCATCCCTGATTCGTTAGATATATCATCGTAGGAAATGAGGCCCACCACGGAATCACCCTTACTCTTAGTAAACACAGTTTCGGAATCAGGGAAAAAGTGATATATACGCTCATCAGTGCGAAGAATTTTCTGCCCGTATTCGGCGTCGGAGTCAAACTCCATAAGGAAGTTTGTTCCTTTAGACCATGCCCTGTAGGCGATAACCTTCTCGCCGAATCGATCGGTGTTGATCATCCGGGCCTCGGTATAGGCTGAGCTATAATCCATAACATCATCGGCCCTGCTGACAATCTCTTCGGCAGTCAGAACTGCCGTCTGCGCTGCAGCCACTACAGCGCAGAATATAAATATAGTTAACCCGACCGCCAGGCTGGTGATAATTCGTTTCATATATTAATCTCCTCAGATTGATCTCATAGCCTGAACAGGCTCAATTGCCGCTGCACGTTTGGACGGTATCAGAGTAACCAATGAGGTTATTCCGACCGTATAGATACCCATCAGGACAATATGGTAGAGTTTAAGCTCAGGACGAAGAACCGTAGATATTTCTATATTCATGTTATCGAAGGCGGCTCCGAAGTTAAGACCCGTCTTTTCAAAGATCAGCACAACAATACTCCCGATCACAAGCCCTGATGCAGCACTGATGATTCCCGCAAAAACTCCCTCATAAAAGAAAAGTCTCACAAGCTCTTTGGGCATCATCCCCATAGCCCCCAGAATTCCAATCTCCCGGTAGCGCTCCAAAATAACCATCATTGTTGTGTTAATGATAACAGTGCCGCCGAGAATCAAAAATATAATAACAATGTAGTTATATATGATTTCACCAAGACTTATCATCGGATAGAAAACACCCTGTGTCTTCCAGGATATTGCCTCCGTATACGAGTAATTACTCCGAGTTGCAAGAAACCTGTCAATCGCAGCGAGTAGAGGCTTCACCTTATCGGGGTCTTCGGTCATCACCAGGATCTCCTGAGCACCGTCGGGCATCATCATAAGATCCTGCATAGCAGACAGCGGAATTAGAAACCTGCTTGAGTTGAACTGTCCCATCGAAAAATTCACGAGTCCTGCAACCTTGAATGTCATCGCATTAGCCGAGCGTGCAGCCGTCTGAGTCAGAAATGAAAACTTGTCTCCGGGTTTCAATCCTGCCTTTTCAGCCAGAGCTGCACCGAGGAGGACCTCCCGACGGCCGGGTTCGGGCAGTCTTCCTGAAATAAGCATCTGCTCCGGAGCAAGAATCTCGCTCTCAATCGCAAAATCTATTCCGATTCCTACAGCGTTGTAGTCCAGACCGGGGATGTCATCATCGTTGTTATCGTCAATATATATTTTACCGCCGGCGGTAATCCTGGCAGCAGCCTGAGTCACACCTTCAACATTCAGCAGCTCTTCCCGCAATGCCCCTTCGTTTTCGATATGAAGATGAATGGGATTCAGATAATCGTATTTGTTGTATTCACTATGCCTGATCTGCACAGCCCCGGTGTAGTAGGCAATGATGTTGTTTTTCATATCGGATTTCATACCTGTTATCAGGGCCAGCATAAACAGGCCGAACACACAGGATAGAGTGATGGTGGAAATTGAAAGGACAGTCCGGCGCCTGTGCCGACCCAGATTCCTGAAGGCAATTGTAGTCAGTTTCATAGGCGCCTCCTGTTATATGTAAATCCATTCTACAACATTAGGATTATTGAGCAAACCCAATAATCCTTGACGCACCCATACTTTACCAATAGTATGGCTTTGGAGAACTAAATGATTAAATATATTTTCAAAAGAATGGTCATGATGATTCTAACCCTTCTCATTATTGCAGTTTTAGTTTTTTTCCTTATGCATGCCATACCGGGCGGTCCCTTCACTGCACAAAGAGAATTACCAGCCGAAGTAGAAAAAGCCCTGATGGAAAAATACAATCTTGATGACAGCCTGCCTAAGCAGCTCATTAATTATATTGGCGGTTTATTGAAGGGAGATCTCGGCCCTTCATTCAAATACCCCGGGATGCGGGTGAACGATTTCATACGGGAAGGCTTTCCGGTCTCTGCCAGACTTGGACTGATAACAATAATTTTTGTACTTGCAGCCTCAATCCCAATGGGAATTGTCGCTGCGCTTAAAAACGGCAGATGGCAGGACGTTCTGTCAATGATTATTGCGACAATAGGTGTGACCATCCCTTCCTTTGTTATCGCTACCCTGCTTATGTATCTATTCAGCCATAAACTGGGATGGCTCCCTGCATTCGGTTTTGATAAGCCGACAGGATACATTCTTCCTGTTATCGCACTAGGCGGATATGCAATGTCTTTTCTTGCACGGCTTATGCGCTCCAGCCTTCTGGAGGTTATGGGGCAGGATTATATCAGAACAGCGAGAGCCAAAGGCCTCTCTGAGTTTAAAGTTGTAGTTCGCCATGCTCTTAGAAATGCAATGATTCCGGTAGTGACGGTACTAGGACCAACCATTGCAGCTCTCCTGACCGGGTCATTTGTAATTGAAAAGATATTTGCTCTTCCGGGTATGGGTAAACATTTCGTTACAAGTATAACAAACAGAGACTACACGACGATTCTCGGTATCACGATTTTTTATGCAACCTTCCTTATTGTGATGGTTTTTCTAGTAGACATGTTCTATCTGATAATTGATCCCAGAATTAAATATGAAGATGGGAATTAAATTATGACAAAAACTCAAATTGAAAAATCACTATGGGAAGAATTAGAAAGCTCTGTTGATAAAAGTGAAGCACTCAGCCTGAAACACAGGACTTATGCTGGAGATGTATGGTTCCGATTCCGCCACAAACCGGCGTCTTTTGTCGGACTTGTAATAATTTTTATAGTTCTTCTCTTTGCTATTTTCGGACCCATGATTTCTAATCACAGCTATGAAAAACAGGAACTGTCTTTTGTAAACATCCCTCCACGCATGAACGTCTACGAACTAGGCAAAGGTTACATATATATTACCAAAAACCTGAAACCTATTCATATAGGAAATGACAGCCGCCTGATAAAAGCCCTGCCGCGAATAAAAGAGGATCTTTCAAAAAAAAGAACTAGCTATGATTTTGACAGTGATGTCATATTTGTTGACTACAGTTCCAGACCGTTTAAATTGATGAGTGAAGATATTGATATTGGAAAAACAAAGTATATTCTGAATAAGACTTATCCTCTGGGTACTGATAAACTAGGCAGGGATCTGATGACCCGGCTGATGATCGGTGCGCGGATATCTCTGCTGGTGGCCTTCATAGCTGCATTCGCCAATCTCATCATAGGCATTCTTTATGGCGGCATTTCAGCCTACATAGGTGGAAATACTGATAATGTAATGATGAGAATTGTTGATATTATTTCAACGATTCCGCTGACCCTCTATGTCATCCTAATCATGGTCGTTTTACCAAGTGATACAGGTATATTGAGCATAATCATTGCACTCGGCACTGTTTACTGGGTGAACATGGCCAGAGTTGTTCGGGGCCAAATTCTCACCCTGAAAGAACAGGATTACGTTCACGGGGCCAGAATAATGGGAACATCGACCTGGTATATCCTGACAAAACATCTAATACCTAACGCTATGGGTTCGATTATTGTCACAGTGACAATGTTAATTCCGCAGGCAATATTTATAGAAGCATTTATGAGCTTTATCGGCCTTGGAGTTTCACCACCCATGGCAAGCTGGGGAACCATGTGCAATGATGCCCTCGAAGCACTGCGGACAAACCCCTACCAGCTCTTCGCGCCGTCTTTGGCAATTTGTATCACAATGTTCGGGTTTAATTTTATCGGGGACGGCTTGCGTGAAGCCCTTGATCCCAAACTTAAGGGGAGATAGAAGCAATGAGTATATTGTTAAATGTTAATGACCTGCATACATCCTTCCATACTCAGGATGGTGAAGTAAAAGCGGTAAAGGGCGTAAGCTTCCACCTTGATAAAGGCGAAACCCTCGGAATAGTTGGAGAATCGGGGAGCGGTAAATCAGTTACTTCTCTGTCTATTCTGAGACTGCTGCCCCCTGCCGGACAGATCATGAGTGGAGATATAAACCTCAATGATATAAACCTTGTAGAGGCAAACAGATCGATGCTGAGGGAAGTGAGAGGTGGAAAGGTCGCCATGATTTTCCAGGATCCGATGTCAAGCCTGAATCCCCTCATTCCTGTAGGGAAGCAGGTCGAAGAGATGATCAGCATTCATGAAAAACATTCCAAAAATGATTTGAAAAGAATGGTCCTCGATCTTTTTGAAAAGGTTCAGATTCCGGATGCCGCTAAGAGATATAAAAGTTACCCTCATGAGTTTTCCGGAGGAATGAGGCAGAGGGTTATGATCGCCATGGCCCTGGCCTGCAAACCATCTGTACTCATAGCAGATGAACCTACAACAGCACTTGATGTAACTATTCAGGATCAGATTCTTAAGCTCCTTCGCTCCCTCCAGGATGAGATGCAGATGTCAATCATCTTCATCTCTCATAACCTCGGAGTGGTCGCGGAAATCTGTTCCAGGGTCATGGTGATGTACGGCGGAATGGTGATGGAGTACGCAAGCATTAATGATATTTTTGCCTATCCCAGACACCCCTATACCATGGGCCTTCTTAAATCAATACCGAAAATCGATCAGGACAGGTCTGTCGCCCTGCAGTCCATACCGGGCTCACCTCCTGATATGACGAATCCACCCGGGGGCTGTCCGTTTCATCCACGATGCCAATACGCCCGGAAAATATGCAGCATGGAAGTACCTCCGGTTGCCGCCGTGTCGGATGAACACGGCTCACGCTGCTGGCTGCTCAAGGAAGATGCGCCCGAAAACAACAATCCATTCTATAAGGCTGGCAGTACTAAATGAGTGACATTAATTTGATTTCTGTTAACAATCTGGTAAAACATTTCCCTGTCCCCGGAAGACATAACGCAAGGGTTCATGCCGTGGATGATGTGAGCTTTTCAATCAAAAGAGGCGAAACCCTCGGGCTTGTAGGAGAGTCCGGCTGCGGCAAATCAACTGTAGCAAAATCAATTGTCCGCATGCATAAACCGACATCCGGCTCAATCTTCTTCGGCGAACAGGATATCGCCCAGTTGAAGGAAAGAGAACTCAACGCCTATCGTAAAAAAATGCAGATGGTATTTCAAGACCCCTATTCATCCCTCAACCCTAGAATGACAGTTCTTAAACTTATCGCGGAACCTCTTATTGCCCAGGGCGTAGTCACAAATGCGAAACAGGCGAAGGATTTGATTATTGAGATTCTACAAAAGGTTGGATTGTCTGCAGAACACACTTTTCGCTATCCTCATGAATTCAGCGGCGGACAAAGGCAGCGAATCAGCCTGGCACGGGCTCTGATTATTAAACCGGAATTCATTGTCTGTGATGAACCAATTTCAGCCCTGGATGTTTCAATCCAGGCCCAGGTTATAAACCTGCTTCAAGAATTTAAATATGAACGCTCTCTGACTTATCTCTTTATTGCCCATGATCTTTCCATGGTCCGCTACGTTTCAGATCACGTAGGGGTAATGTATCTGGGAAGAATGATGGAGATCTGCGACAGTGAGCAAATTTACAAGACACCCCTTCATCCCTATACCCTGGGACTGCATGCCGCAATTCCCATTCCGGATCCTGTCGCGGCAATGAGTAAAAAGCAGTCTGCTATCGAGGGAGATATCCCCAGCCCGATTTCTCCGCCCCAGGGGTGCAGGTTCCATACGAGATGTACACAATGCATGAATATCTGCCGAAGCGAAGAACCCGAGCTTAAAGATGTCGGCAATAATCATCTGGTGGCATGTCACCTCTTCGATAACTGAAGATTGAAAAAATAATCACCACAAAGCCGGAATTTTCTGTATAATTGTCCTGTAACAAAATTAAAAGGAGAATTTAATGAAGAAAATTCTGGCATTAATGTGCATTCTTCTTCTTGCAGCTGCAATGGTTTTTGCAGGCGGCAATCAGGAAGAAGCAGAAGACACAATTGTTGAAGAAGTCGAGCAGACTTTAACCTTCGCACTTCAAAACGAACCCGACGGGATCGACCCCGGCATTACAAACAACTCGTTCGCATCACCGATCCTGTTTAATGTTTTTGAAGGGCTTGTAGTCTATGATGCAGACAACAGCATTGTCGGCGGAAGCGCAGAATCATGGACGATAAGCGATGATGGTCTGACCTACACCTTCAAGCTTCGTGATAATCTGAAATGGTCCGACGGTAGCCCTCTCACCGCAGAGGATTTCGTTTATTCTTACCTTAGAGTTCTTGATCCCGCTCTGGGAGCACAGTATACAGGAATGATTACCGACTATATCGCCGGTGCTGCCGAGTATTATGCCGGAACAGCTGATGCTGATTCTGTCGGAATCAAGGCTGTAAACGATACGACCCTCGAACTCACCCTTACTCAGCCTGCAGCATACTTCATCGGTATCCTCGGTATGTGGGTATACAGCCCTGTAAACGAGGCAACCGCAACTACTAACGGCGACAAATGGACTCTCTCAGCAGATTCCTATATTTCCAACGGTCCTTTCATGATGAAGGAAATCTCCTTCGGTGAAGGCTATGAGATGGTCAAGAACCCCAACTACTGGAATGCCGAAAATGTTAAACTTGAGACACTCAACTTCCGCTTTATCCCCGATCCTTCTACAGCTCTTGTAGCTCTTGATAAGGGCGACATCGACGGTTCATATGAAGTTCCATCAGCCGACCTCCCCAATCTTAAAGCGACCAGTGACGCACTTCAGATCATCCCCTCATACGGAACAACCTATTATGAAGTCAACTGCTCCAAGGCTCCTTATGACAACCCTAAAGTACGGCTCGCACTCGCAATGGCTATTGATAGAACAGCACTCATCGAGAACGTCCTCCAGTCCACAGATAACCCTGCATTCAGCATGATTGCTCCCGGTTATTCTGTTGACGGTGTGGCATATGATGAAGGCCGATCTAATTACGGCCTCTCAGCTACCGCTGATGTTAAGGGCGCACAGGCCATGCTTGCTGAAGCAGGCTACCCCGACGGAAAGGGTTTTCCCGTACTGGAGCTCAGCTATTACACAAACGAGACAGTTAAGAATATTGTAGAAGCCATGCAGCAGATGTGGGAAGAGAATCTAGGTATTGAAGTAAATGTATCAACCGAAGAGTGGGCCGTTTACTACGAAAACATTCAGGCTCTTAACTATGATGTAGGTGCAATGGGCTGGGGAGCAGATTACATGCACCCGATGACATTCTTCCCCCTCCGTGTAACTGATGCCACTTACAACAACTCCGGATATTCGAACCCTGCATATGACGCATTGGTTAAAGATGCACAGGCAGAAACCAATGCTGCTAAAGCAATGAAGATAATGAGAGATGCAGAAGATGTTTTAATGGCAGACATGCCTTTAATTCCTCTCTATTACCGCACATCACCCAAGATGATGGCCCCCTATGTTAAGGGCTGGACAATTACTCCTTTGAATAATATGTACCTTTCAGGTGCGTACATCGAGAAATAAACCAAAAACATCAGTAAATGATTCGGCCGCCTTTCATTCGTGAGAGGCGGCTTTGTTTTAAAACAGTTATAAAAGGAAAATCACATGCAGACGATAATCAAAATGAAAAACGGCGGAGAATTACTTTTTGATCTCTATCCAGAAAAGGCACCCCTGACTGTTAAGAACTTTATGGAGCTTGTAAATAAAGGCTTTTATAACGGATTGACCTTCCACCGGGTTGTCAGAGATTACGTCATTCAGGGCGGCTCGGAAGACAACACCTGCATGTGCCCGACTGACTTCACAATAACCGGGGAGTTTACGGAAAATGGATTCGACACCGGGCTCACCCATAAAAGAGGAGCCCTCTCAATGGCCAGGGATGATGACTTTAACTCTGCAGGCACCCAGTTTTTCGTGGCTCACAAGGACGCACATAAACTCGACGGCAGATATGCTGCTTTTGGTCAGTTAGTAGAAGGCTTTGATGTCCTTGACGCAATAGCCACCGTAGACACCGCTCCGCCGGAGGCTGAAAACCGGCCTCTGCAGCCGCAGATTATTGAGAGCATCCGAATAGTAAAATAGTAAGTACTGCCTTCTATTTATATAAGTTTCAAGTCATCCAGACAGGATTTAATCAGCTTATATGATGCCTCAATATCATGATCAAGACCTACAGAAAAACGAATTAATCCCGGCGACAAGCCCATTTCATCCTGCAGCTCCTTCGGGACCTCAGAAGATGTACTGCGTCCGGAATTGGAAAACAGGGTTTTGAAATAACCGAGGCTGACAGCATGATAACCAACTTTGCGTTCCTGCATAAGCTCCATAAAAGGTGTCGCAAGTTCCGCTGTTCCCAAATCAATGGCGATCATTCCCCCAAAACCGAATTCCTCATTCATAATTGTCTTCATCAATTCATGATCCGGATGTTCAGGTGATCCCGGGTAGTTCATTTTAAGGCCGAGCTCCTTGAATTTTCGGGCAAGATACATAGCATTTTCACTGTGTTTCTGCATTCTGATGTGAAGAGTCCCCATATTTTTGAGAATATTTGATGATCGCAGCGGATCGAGAACAGGACCAAGCAGCATTGCCGTTCCGTCATTTACATTACTGATGTCGTTGATGAAATCAGTTGATGCACAGATTGCTCCGGCAACAGCATCATTCTTGCCGTTTATAAACTTCGTCAAACTGTATACGACTATATCCGCCCCAAGTTTAAAGGGAGAAATGATCATCGGTGTAAAAGTGTTGTCAACTACAAGCTTAATATCTCTGGCCCTAGCAATTTTGGCCAGCTCAGGTATATTAGAAATCTGAAGCATGGGATTTGTCATACTTTCGGTGTAGATAAGTCTGGTATTGGGTCTGACGGCTTTTCTGACACTTTCCACATCACTTATATTAACAAAGGTCACATCAATTTTAAATTTTTTAAGATAGTTTGCTAAAAAAGCATAGGTTCCGCCGTAGGTCGTCACGCTGGTTATTATATGATCACCTGTGTTTACCAGTTGAAGAAGTGCTGTAGTAATAGCTCCCATTCCTGAAGCTGTAACCCATGCGGATTCTGTTCCTTCCATTGCTGCAATAGCATCCGCAAGATACTTGTTACTCGGATTCCAATGCCGTGAATATAAAAAACAACCCTCCGCCTCTCCATGAAAAGCATCAATCATGGTCTGCTCAGTCATGAATGTATAGGTAGCCGAATCTGTGATCGAAGGGTTAACTCCGCCGAATTCTCCAAACTGTTCAAGTCGCTGTATCGCCGTAGCGGGATCGTATTTTCTTTTCATAATTCATTGTATGAATATAAGCGTTCATAAGTCAACATTTATTATAGCGAGCATTTCACTT